>CAVBMP010000193.1:0-19040 GCA_963596555.1 Bacteroides helcogenes | reverse complement strand
CTGATATGGTAGGTCATTCTGGAAATATTCCTGCATGTGTAAGAGCACTTGAAGCATGTGACTTTTGTATCGGAAAAATATTAGAAAAAGCAGAAGAAAATTTCTATGATTTGGTAATAACTTCTGATCATGGAAATTGTGAATATATGAAAGATGAAAATGGAAACATTATTAGTGGTCATACTGATAATAAAGTTCCATTTGTAATATGCAATGATAAATATAAATTGAAAAAAGAAGGTTCGCTATGTGATGTAATACCGACTATTACAGATGTTTATGAAATTAGTAGACCAAATGAAATGACAGGAGAAAGTTTAATTATTAAAAATGAATAGATTGGATGTTGAACTTGTTAATAGAAATATTTTTTCAAGTAGAAATAAAGCCCAAATGGAAATTAAGAATGGCAATATTAAATGTGATGGTATAATTGTAACAAAAAGTTCATTTATGGTAAGTGATATGACTAAAATAGATGTATCTTCATCTATTTTAAAGTATGTTTCTAGGGGAGGACTTAAACTTGAAAAAGCGATAAATGAATTTAATATCATTTTGAAAAATAAAGTTATGATTGATATTGGTTCTTCTACTGGAGGTTTTTGTGATTACGCGCTTCAAAACGATATAAGCAAAATTTATGCTATAGATGTTGGCAGTGAACAATTGGTTTCTAAAATTAAAAATAATTCTAAAGTAGTAGTATATGAAAAAACAGATTTTAGAGATATTGATAATAAATTGATAAATGATGCGAATATTGCTTCAATAGATGTTTCTTTTATATCTGTAACTAAATTAATGTACAAATTATCAAGTTTAAATCTTGATGAGGTAATATGTTTAATAAAACCGCAGTTTGAGTGTGGTAGTGATATTTCTAGAAAATATAAAGGAATTATATTAAATAAAAAAGTTCATAGTGATGTTTTAAATAATGTTATTAATAACTTTAATATTTATGGTTTCTATTTAAATGGTCTTACATATTCTCCTGTGTGTGGTGGGGATGGTAATATAGAATATTTAGGTTATTTTAAAAAAACTAGGTCTTTGAAAGAATATAATATTCAAGAATTAGTTGATGAGTCGTTTAAATCTTTAAGAAAAATCGAGAAAAAGGTAAAAAATGCTTGATTTTTCTTTTATTTTGCAATATAATTAGTTGAAACGACTTAGTGATGATGTGCGAGGTTGCTGATACACCAGGTTAGGTTGAATTAAAAATCTAATTTAAAATCAGGTAATTCGTGCTGAACTAGTCTATAAAAAATTATAGGCGAAGGAGGAAATTAATATGTCTAAAGACAAAGTAAGAATCAGACTTAAATCATTTGATCACAGAAGTGTTGATCAAGCTGCTGCAAAGATTGTTGAGACTGTTAAGAGAACTGGTGGGGTAGTTAGTGGACCTGTTCCGCTACCAACTGAAATAGAAAAAATTACTATTTTAAGAGCTGTTCACAAATATAAAGATTCTCGTGAACAATTTGAAATTAGAACTCACAAGAGATTAATTGACATCGATAATCCAAGCAAAGAAACAATTGATGCTCTTGCTCATTTGGATTTACCAAGTGGAGTTGAAATTCAAATTAAAAAGTAATTTAGGAAAGGAAAGAAAAAAATGAAAGGAATCTTAGGACGTAAAGTTGGAATGACTCAAGTATTCACAACTGACGGAAAATTAATACCTGTTACTGTTGTTGAAGTTAAACCTAATGTTGTAACTCAAATCAAAACAGTTGAAAAAGATGGGTATAGTGCTTTACAATTAGGTGCTTTTGATAAAAAAGAAAAATCATCTAATAAGCCTGAAATAGGACATGTAAAGAAAGCAAATACATCACCTAAGCGCTTCTTGAGAGAAATAAGAGGAGTAGATACATCATCTTACACTCTTGGTCAAGTATTGAGTGCTGATGTATTTAGTAAGGGAGACACTGTTGATGTAACTGGTACATCAAAAGGGAAAGGTTTCCAAGGTGTTATTAAGAGATGGAATCAATCTCGTGGACCTGAAACTCATGGCTCTACATATCATAGAAGAGTAGGTTCTATGGGTACAATGAGACCAATGAGAGTTTTAAAAGGTAAGAAATTACCTGGACATATGGGACATGAACAAATCACTATTCAAAATCTTATGATTGTTGATGTGGATGTAGAAAATAATTACATCTTAGTTAGTGGTAATGTTCCAGGACCAAAAAATTCATATGTATTTATTAAAGCCGCTATTAAGGGCGATAAGAATTATTCTCCTGTAGAATTAATCTCTTATGAAGAAGTAGTAGATGAAACTTCTGAAGAAACTACTGTTAGTGAAAATGAAGTCGTTGAAAATAATACTAACGAAGTAGTAAATGAAGAAGAAACTGAAACTGCTGAAAGTAAGGAGGTTTCTGAATAATGGCAAAAACTCAAGTATTAAACCTTAAAGGTGAAAAAGTTAAAGATTTAACATTAAAAGATGCAGTATGGAACATCGAAGTTAATGAGCCTGTTATGCATGATGCAATTGTTCTTGCTCAAGCTTCATTAAGACAAGGTACTGCTTCTACAAAAACTAGAAGTGAAGTATCTGGTGGCGGAAGAAAACCATACAAACAAAAAGGTACTGGTAATGCAAGACAAGGATCTACTAGAAGCCCACAATGGTCAGGTGGTGGAATTGTTTTTGGACCAAAACCAAGAAAATATGATAAAAAACAAAATAGAAAAGAAAGAAGATTAGCATTAAAGAGTGCTTTATCTGCTAAATTCCAAGACAAAGAATTAATCGTAGTTGAAAATTACAATTTAGATAGTAATAAAACTAAAGCATTTAATGAAGTTTTAGGAAATTTAAAAGTTAATGGTAAAGCAGTTGTAGTTTATAGCGATGATAATGAAAACTTATTCTTAGCTTCAAGAAACAATAATAAAGTTGCTGTTCTTGCTACTAATGAAATAAATGTTTTAGATATCGTAGCTGCTGACTACTTAGTAGTTGATGAATCTTCAGTTAAGAAAATTGAGGAGGTGCTTAACTAATGAATATTATCTTAGCACCAGTTATTACTGAGAAAAGCGAAAGTTTAAAAGCAAATAATGTATATGTATTTAAAGTAAATAAAAAAGCTAATAAGACTCAAATTAAGAATGAAATTGAAAAATTATTTGGAGTTAAAGTAGTTAATGTAAATACTGCAAATGCTGTACAAAAGAAAAGAAGAGTAGGAAGATATACAGGATTAACTTCTGCTTATAAAAAAGCATATGTTAAACTTGCTGAAGGATCTTCTATAGAATACTAGGAGGGAAAATATGCCAATAAAGAATTATAAGCCTAATACTCCTGGAACAAGAGGAATGAGTACTTTAATTAATACTGAAATTACTAAAAAGACTCCTACAAAAAGTCTTCTTGTTAAAAAAAGTAAAACAGGCGGAAGAAATAATCAAGGTAAAATAACTGTTCGTCAGATTGGTGGAGGAGCTAAACAAAAATATCGTTTAATCGATTTCAAGAGAAATAAAGACGGTATTATTGGTAGAGTTGCTTCAATCGAATATGATCCAAACAGAAGTGCTAACATCGCATTAATCAATTATGCTGATGGAGAAAAAAGATATATAATCGCTCCACTTAATTTAAAAGTTGGAGATAAAATTGAAAGTGGAGTTAATGCTGATATCAAAGTTGGTAACGCATTACCACTAGAAAATATTCCAGTAGGTACTTTAGTTCACAATGTTGAATTAAATCCTGGAGCAGGAGCTAAATTTGCAAGAAGTGCTGGATCTAGTGTACAAATTCTAGGTAAAGAAGGAAAATATGTTATCTTAAGACTTAGAAGTGGTGAAACTAGAAAAGTTCTTGGAGCATGCCGTGCAACTGTTGGTGAAGTTGGAAACACTGATTATGAATTAGTTAACTTAGGAAAAGCTGGAAGAAAAAGACATATGGGAATTAGACCTACAGTTCGTGGATCTGTTATGAACCCTAATGATCACCCACACGGTGGTGGTGAAGGTAGAGCACCAGTAGGACGTGCACAACCAATGACTCCTTGGGGTAAACCAGCATTAGGACTTAAGACTAGAAAAACTAAAAAAGCATCTGAGAAATTAATCATGAGTAGACGTAAGAAATAATTAAGAAAGGAACCGTAACAAATGTCAAGAAGTTTAAAGAAAGGACCTTATACATTTCCTAGACTTTTAAAAAGAGTTAAGGATTTAAATGAAAAAGGTAAAAAAGAAGTAATTAAAACTTGGTCAAGACGTTCAACTATATATCCTGATTTTGTAGGACATACATTCGCTGTACATAATGGTCGTGAATTTATTCCTGTATATGTAACAGAAGATATGGTAGGACACAAACTTGGTGAATTTGCTTTAACTCGTAAGTTTGGTGGACATGCTGGAAGCGGCAAGAAGTAGGAGGTAAGAGATGGAAACTTATAGTATACATAAAGGGGCTCAAATAGCACCTAGAAAAGCAAGAATGACTCTTGATCTTATTAGAGGTAAAAAAGTATCTCAAGCTGAAGCTATTCTACTAACTACTAACACTAAAGCAAGTAGATTAATTATAAAAGTTCTAAATTCTGCAGTTGCAAATGCTGTAAATAACTTTGGAGCTGATAAGGAAAATTTAGTAATTAAAGAAACTTATATTAATGAAGGAAGAACTTTAAAGAGAAGAAAAGCTGCATCTCATTCAAGAGTTGCTAAAAATTATCATAGAACAAGTCATATTTATGTTTGTGTAACAGACAATATGACTAAGAAGGAGGACTAACACATGGGGCAAAAGGTAAATCCAGTTGGACTTAGAATAGGTATCAACAAAGACTGGGAAAGTAAATGGTATGCACCAACTAAAGATTTTGCTAAGTATTTAAATGCTGATTTAAAGATTAGAAAATATTTAGATAAAGAATTGAAAGGGTGTTCAGTTGCTTCTATCATAATTGAAAGAAATAATAAAAGAACAAACGTAACTATCAACACATCTAAACCTGGTGTTGTAATCGGTAAAGGTGGAGCTGATATTGAAAGACATAAAAAAGCATTACAAAAATTAACTGGAGAAGAAATCTATTTATCAATAGTTGAAGTTAAGAATCCTGATTTAAATGCTGCATTAGTAGCTGAATCAATTGCACTTCAAATTCAAAATAGAGCTTCATTCAGAGCTGTTCAAAAAAGAGCAATTAGAAATGCAATGAAAGCAGGAGCTGTTGGTATTAAAGTTGCTGTTTCTGGTAGACTAGGTGGAGCTGAAATGGCTCGTACTGAAGGATATTCAGAAGGAACTGTACCTCTACATACTTTAAGAGCTGATATTGATTATGCACATAGAGAAGCTGATACTATCTATGGTAAAATCGGTGTAAAAGTATGGATTTACAAAGGTGAAATACTTCCTGCTAAAAAGAATAAGGGAGGTAAAAAAGATGTTAATTCCAAAGAGAACTAAATATAGAAAACCTCATAGAATAAGTTATGAAGGAAAGGCAAAAGGAAATACTACTTTAAGTTATGGTGAGTATGGACTTATGGCTAAAGAAGGAGCTTATATCACTGCTAGACAAATCGAAGCAGCAAGAATTGCAATGACTCGTTATATGAAATCATTCAAAAGAGGAAAAGTATTTATTAACATTTTCCCACACTTAGCTAGAACTAAGAAACCTGCTGAGGTTCGTATGGGTAGTGGAAAAGGTAATGTTGAAGAATGGGCAGCAGTAGTTAAAGAAGGTAAAATCATGTTTGAAATGACTGATGTTACTGAAGAAATTGCTCGTGAAGCATTTAGACTTGCTGGTCACAAATTACCTATTAAAACAAAATTTGTAGCAAAGGAAGTGGCTAAATAATGAAAATCGCAGAAATAAGAAAATTAACCACTGAAGATTTAAATAAGAAACTTGAAGAAAATAAAAAAGAATTATTTAATTTAAAATTCGCTGCTTCTACTGGTAATTTAGAAAAACCTCATAAAATTAAAGAATTAAGACATGAGGTTGCTAAAATTAAAACTGTTATTAGAGAACGTGAATTAAGTAAGGAGGATAGCAAATAATGGAAAACAAGAAACAAGAATTAGTTGGAAAAGTTGTAAGTGCAAGTAATGATAAAACTATCACAATTGCAGTTGTTACTTATAAAAAGCATCCACTTTACAAAAAGAATGTAAAAACTACTAAAAAGTATTCAGTACATGATGAGGATAACAAAGCTAAAGTTGGAGATATCGTTAAAGTTGTCTCTTCTCGCCCTCTATCTAAAACAAAAAGATATGTATTAGATAGTATTGTTGAGGAAGCTGTTATTCTTTAAGAAAGGAGAGAGTTATGATACAACCAGAAAGCCGTTTAAAGGTTGCTGACAATTCAGGCGCTCGTGAACTTTTAGTAATCAGAGTACTTGGTGGAAGCAAAGTTAAAAGTGGTAATATTGGAGATGTTGTAGTTGCTACTGTTAAAAAAGCAATACCAAATTCAAACACTCCAAAAGGAAAAGTAGTAAAAGCTGTTATAGTAAGAACAGTTCAAGGTGTTAAAAGAGCAGATGGTAGTCATATTAAATTTGACGACAATGCTTGTGTACTAATTAAAGATGATAATAGTCCTGTAGGAACTCGTGTTCTAGGACCTGTAGCTCGTGAACTTCGTGATAAGAACTTTATGAAAATTGTTTCACTAGCTCCAGAAGTATTATAGGAGGATAGCATGAAAATAAAAGTTGGAGATAATGTTCGTGTTATTACAGGAAGTAATAAAGGAAAAGAAGGAAAAGTACTTAAAGTATTAAGAAGTGAATCAAAAGTTTTAGTAGACGGAATAAATATGGTTAAAAAACATGTTAAACCTAATCGTCAAAATGAAACTGGTGGAATTCTTGAAGTAGAAGCACCAATTCATGTATCAAATGTAAAAGTACTAGATAAAAAAGAAACTAAAAAGGAAGCTAAAAAAGAAGAAAAAACTGTAGCTAAGAAAACAACTAAAAAAGCTTCTAAGAAAAAAGATGAAGAAAGTAAGTAGGTGAACAAATGGAAACTTTAAAAAAATTATATGAAGAAGAAATAGTTCCAAGTTTAACTAAGAAGTTTAACTACACTACTAAAATGCAAGTACCTAAGATTGAAAAGATCGTTTTAAATATGGGTGTTGGAGATGCTGTTAATGACCAAAAGTTTTTAGATGCAGCTGTTCGTGATTTAGAAGCAATTGCTGGACAAAAACCGGTAATAACTACTGCTAAAAAATCAATTGCAGGTTTCAAATTAAGAGAAGGAAATAAAATTGGATGTAAGGTTACTTTAAGAGGAGATAATATGTATAACTTCTTAAATAAACTTATTACAATTGCTCTTCCTAGAGTTAGAGACTTTAGAGGTATATCTAAAAACAGTTTTGATGGAAGAGGTAATTATACTCTTGGTATCAAAGAACAATTAGTATTTCCTGAAGTAGAATACGATCAAGTTATTAAAGTTAGAGGATTAGATATTGTAATAGTTACAACTGCTAAAACAAATGAAGAAGCTTTAGCTTTATTAACAGAATTTGGGTTACCTTTTAGAAAGTAGGAAAGGAAATATTTATGGCAAAGAAAAGTAAATTAATATCACAACAAAGAGGAAGTAAATTCTCTACAAGAAATTATACTAGATGTTCTAGATGTGGACGTCCACATGGTGTATTAAGTAAATTCGGTTTATGTCGTATTTGCTTTAGAGAACTAGCATACAAAGGACAAATTCCTGGTGTTAAAAAATCTAGTTGGTAGGATTTAAATCTAATTAAAACAATAAAAACCAAAATTAACAGGCGTTATGTTAATAAGAAGGGAGGCCTATAATGGTTAATGACACTATAGCAGATATGCTTACAAGAATTCGTAATGCTAATGCTATGAAGTATAAAACTGTTGAAATACCTGGTACTAAAATGACTCGTGGTATTGCAGATATTTTAACTAAAGAAGGATTTATAGATGGATATGACACTAATAAATTAGCTGTTGGTGAAATGATCGTTTTAAATCTTAAATATTCAAAAACTAAAGAAAGAGTAATCACTGGCCTTAAAAGAATTAGTAAACCAGGATTACGTGTATATGCTAAAGCAGATGAAATGCCAAGAGTTCTAAATGGACTTGGAATTGCAATTGTTTCAACATCAGAAGGATTAATGACTGATAAAGAAGCAAGAAGTAAAAATCTTGGTGGAGAAGTTTTAGCTTATGTATGGTAGGTGAACAGTTATGAGTAGAATAGGAAATAGAGTCTTAAATATTCCAGCTGGAGTAGAAGTTACATTAGATGGAAATAAAATTACTACTAAGGGTCCAAAAGGAACTTTAGAATATACTTTCAGAAATGAAAATGTTGATGTTCAAGTTAATGATGGTAAAGTAACTGTTACTAGAAAAAATGATTTAAAAGTTTCAAAACAATTACATGGAACTACAAATTCAAATATCAATAACATGATGATTGGTGTAAGTGAAGGATTTAAAAAGGAATTAGAAATTAATGGTGTTGGTTATAGATTCCAACTTCAAGGAAATAACATTGTTGTTTCTGCTGGATATAGTCATCCAGTAACAGTAGCAGTTCCTGAGGGATTAAAAGCTGAAATGCCTGATAAATCACAAACTGAATTAATTATCAGTGGATTTGATAAACAAGCTGTTAGTGAATTTGCTGCTAACATCAGAAAAATAAGAAAACCTGAACCATACAAAGGAAAAGGAATTAAATATAAGGATGAACATATTCGTCGTAAAGAAGGAAAGAAAGCTGCATAGGAGGTAAGAAAGAATGATAAAAAAAGAATCAAAAAATTTAATGAGAATTAAAAGACATAGAAAAATCAGACAAAATTTATCTGGTACTGAAACTGCTCCTAGACTATGTGTATTCAGAAGTAATTCTGCTATATATGCACAAATTATTGATGACACTAAAGGTGTAACATTAGTTAGCTCTTCTTCTTTAGAACTAAAAATTAAAAATAATAATCTTGAAGCAGCAGCAGCTGTTGGAAAAGATATAGCAGAGAAAGCTAAAAAAGCTAAGATCAAAACTGTTGTATTTGATCGTGGTGGATACATTTATCACGGACGTGTAAAAGCATTAGCTGAAGCAGCTCGTGAAAATGGACTAGAATTCTAGGGAGGAATAAAATGAACGGTAGAAGAACTGATAGAGAAAAAAAGTTATATGAAGATAAAATAATTTCTATTGGAAAAGTTACTAAGGTTACTCAAGGTGGTAGAAATTTTAGATTTTCAGCAACTGTAGCTGTTGGTGACAGAAAAGGAAAAGTAGGAATCGGAACTGGTAAGAGTAAAGAAATTCCTGTTGCTGTTAGTAAAGCAATCAAAGAAGCTGAAAAGAATCTAGTACACGTTAACTTAGTAGACGGTAGAACAATCTCTCATGAAGTAACTGGTGTATGTGGTGCTGCAAAGGTTTTAATTAGACCTGCTAAAGCTGGTCGTGGAATCATTGCTGGTGGTGCTGCAAGAATTGTTCTTGAACTTGCTGGTGTTAAAGATGTTGTTTCTAAATCATTAGGAAGCAATACTCAAATTAATACTGCAAAAGCTACAATTAAAGCTTTAGAATCTCAAAGAACAATTGAACATGTTGCTAGTCTTCGTGGAAAAACTGTTGAGGAGGTTTTAAAATAATGAAATTACATGAATTAAATAAAGCTTTTGGATCAACTCACAGAAGAAAAGTTGTTGGACGTGGACCAGGTAGTGGACATGGTAAAACATCTGGACGTGGAGAAAAAGGACAAAAAGCAAGAAGTGGTGGAGGAGTACATCCATGGTTTGAAGGTGGACAAACACCTTTATATAAAAGACTTCCAAGACGTGGATTTAGCAATGCAAGATTTGCTAGAAAATATGCAATAATTAATGTATCTGATTTAAATAGATTTAAAGATGGAGATGTTATTACTCCAGAATTATTAAAAGAATCAGGATTAGTTAAAAAAGAGTTATGTGGAATCAAAGTCTTAGGTAATGGTAAATTAGAAAAGAAATTAACTGTAAAAGCTAATGTATTTACTAATAGCGCTATTACTAAAATCGAAGAAATGGGTGGAATTACGGAGGTGATTTAATATGTTTGCTACTTTTAAGCAAATATTTAGAGCTTCAAATAAAGATTTGAGAGCTAGAGTATTATTCACCTTAGGTGTTCTATTCATATTCGCTCTAGGTAACTCAATTACAATTCCTGGTATGAATGTCATAACAGGAGATATAGGGTTCTTAGAATTATTTAATGCAATGAGCGGTGGTGGTTTAAAACAATTCTCAATCTTTGCATTAGGTGTTATGCCTTATATTACTGCATCAATTATAATGCAGATATTACAAATGGATATTATTCCATATTTCAAAGAACTAAAAGAAATGGGTGAAGAGGGAAGAAGAAAGATAAGCAAAATCACAAGATATGCTGGTCTTGCAATAGCTTTCGTTCAAGGTTTCTTTTATCCAATGATGTTCTTAGGTAAAACTCAAGCACCTATAGAGTACTTTAGAATAGCAATCATATTGACTGCTGGTACAGCATTCTTATTATGGTTAGGAGACCAAATAACAAATAAAGGAATTGGTAATGGTGTTTCATTATTAATCATGGCTGGTATCGTTAATACTATGCCTAATATGTTTGTTACAGCATTTAACTCATTAATACCAGAAGCAAGCAATGCTTTAATAGGTTGGGTTTCATTCGGATTATTTATATTATTATATTTAATCATAATAGTTGGAGTTATTTGGGTTGAACAAGCTCAAAGAAGAATTCCAATTCAATATTCAAATAGAAGCGCATCATCATATGGTGCTCAACAATCATTCTTACCATTTAAACTTAATTCAGCAAATGTAATGCCTGTTATCATAGCAAGTGTTATTATGGGATTACCTGCTATATTAAAATATTTTGTTAAAAATGAATCAGTGCTAGCTTTCTTGAATAATTACTTATCAACATCTAAGCCAGTTGGATTTATAATTTATATTTTATTAATAATAGCATTTACATTTATTTATACATTTTTGATGATTAATCCAGAAGAATTAAGCAAAAATTTAAATAAGAATGGTGGTTACATTCCAGGTATTAGACCGGGAAGTGAAACTAAAAAATATATAACAAAAGTTCTTGGTAGAATTACATTTATGGGAGCAATGGCTATTGCATTAATAGCTGCATTACCAACAATATTTACAGAACTAACAGGACTTCCTGATACTGTTAAATTAGGTGGTACATCTATTTTAATCGCTGTAGGTGTAGTTCTTGAAACATATAAACAACTTGAAAGTTCAGTGGCATCAAGAAATTATAATAATAGGAGATAATTATTTATGAATTTAATTTTAATTGCACCACCTGCTGCTGGTAAAGGTACATTCGCATCAATGATGCATGAGAAATATGGATATGTTTGTATTTCTGCAGGTGAACTTTTAAGAGGAGTTGATCCTAACACTGAGTTAGGTCGCCAAATAAGAGAGATACAATCAAGAAGAGAACTTGTAAGTGATGTTATCACTAATCAACTAATGAAAGAAAGATTAATGAAAGATGACATTAAAAACGGTTTTATACTTGATGGTTATCCAAGACATATGCCACAAGTAACTGCTATAAATGAAATTTGTGATGAACTTTCTCTTCACATTGACTATGCAGTTTTATTAAATGTGGATTATGAAACAGCATTAAAAAGAACATTAGGTCGTCAAATATGCCCTAAGTGCAAAAAAACATATAATAAATTAACTGGAGTAAATGCTCCTAAAGTTGACAATATGTGTGATGATTGTAATGTTGAATTAACTACAAGAAACGATGATAACGAAGAGACATTCAAAAAAGGATACTCAAGTTATGAAAAAAATTGTGCGCCTGTAATTGAATATTATAGGAATTCTGGTAAACTAATTGAGTTAGACGCAACTGGTTCTGCCGAAAATACATTTGCACAATTTGAGAAAGAAGTAAGTAAAAGAAATGATTAGTATTAAAAATGAACAAGAAATAGATTTAATGAGAAAATCTGGTAGAATAACTTATGAAGTATTAATGAATTTAAAAGATATTATTAAACCAGGTATGACTACAAAAGAAATTGATAAATATGTTTATAATTACATAACAAGTCATGATGCAACACCATCTTTTCTTGGATACGAAGGGTTCCCTGCATCAGCATGTGTTAGTATAAATGATATGGTAGTGCACGGAATCCCAGATAATACTAAACTTAAAGATGGCGACATAGTAACTGTAGATGTAGGATCTATATATAAAGGATATCATTCTGATTCAGCATATACGTACCTAGTAGGTAATGTTGATAAAAAAACTAAGAAATTAGTCGAGGATACTCAAAAAGCTTTATATGAAGGAATTAAGGTTGTTAAAGAAGGAATTAAACTAAATGACGTTTGTTCTGCAATTGGAAAGGTTGCTAAAGATAATGGATATGGGGTATTTACTTGTCTTACAGGACATGGTGTAGGAAAAAATCTTCATGAAGATCCATATATTCCTAATCTTAGTAATCATGAAAGTGAAGGAATAATTCTTAAAAGTGGAATGACTTTAGCAATAGAACCAATGTTTAGTTTAGGAACAAAGGAAGTGTGGTTACTAGATGATGACTGGGGAATTGTTACTCGTGATGGTAGTAACTCAGCACACTTTGAACATACAATTCTTGTAACTAAAGATGGTTATGAGATATTAACAGGAGAGTGAAAACATGGCCAAAGATAAAGACGGTTATATTGAACTTGAAGGAAAGGTACAAGAAATTTTACCAGGAGGAGACTTCAAAGTAAAATTAGATAATGGGCATATAGTAGAAGCTCGCGTTTCTGGAAAAATGCGTTTAAACATGATTCGTATTTACCCAGGTGATACTGTGCTTATGGAAGTACCTATTTGCGATTTAACACGCGGGCGTATAATTTATAGAAAGTAATGGAGGGATTAAAGTGAAAGTAAGACCATCAGTAAAAAAGATTTGCGATAAATGCAAAATTATTAAAAGAAACGGAAAAGTTTGGGTAATTTGTGAAAATCCTAAACATAAACAAAGACAAGGTTAAGTAGGAGGAAAATATGGCACGTATTAAAAATATTGACTTACCAAAAAATAAAAGAATAGTAATAGCACTTACTTACATTTATGGAATTGGTCCAACTAGAGCTCATAAAATTTGTGAAGCTGCTGGTGTATCAGAAGATACTAGAACTGATAATCTAACAGTAGAAGAAATTAATAAATTAAGAGCTGAAGCTGACAAATATGAATTAGTTGGAGACTTAAAAAGAGAAGTTGAAATGAACATCAAAACTAAGATGGAAATTAATTCATATCAAGGTACTAGACATAAAAAAGGATTACCAGTAAGAGGTCAAAGAACTAGTAGAAATGCTAGAACTCGTAAAGGTAAACCAAAAACTATTGCTAATAAGAAGAAATAGGAGGGATAACTTATGGCTTATAATAGAAGAAAAAGAAAAGCAAAGAGAGATATTACTGAAGGTCAAGCACATATTCACTCTACATTTAACAATACAATCGTATCATTTACTGACAATAATGGTGGTGTAATTAGTTGGGCTTCTTCAGGAACAGTAGGATTTAAAGGTAGTAAAAAGAAAACTCCTTTTGCTGCCGGATCAGCTGCAGAAGCTGCTGGTAAAGTAGCTTATGATGCTGGTATTAGAAAAGTAGAAGTATTTGTAAAAGGTATAGGACAAGGACGTGAACTTGCTGTAAGAAGTATTACATCAACTGGTATTGAAATAACTGCTATTAATGATGTTACACCTGTACCACATAACGGATGCAGACCACCTAAGAGAAGACGTATATAGTTTAAGAAAGGGGAATAATATATGTTAAAGTTTATTAAACCAGATTATAAAGTAAACGAATATGTTGAAAATAATTATTATGGAAAGTTTGTTTTAGAACCACTTGAAAGAGGTTTTGGAACAACTATGGGTAATGCTCTTAGAAGAGTTATGCTATCAAGTTTAGAAGGTAGTGCAATTACTGATATCAAAATCGAAGGTGTAATGCACGAATTTCAAAAAAAGGATGGAGTAGTTGAAGATGTAACTGAAATTATTCTAAATCTTAAAAAATTGGTTGTTAAAAATCATAGTGAACAAGACCAAGTTTTACATTTAAAAGCTGATACAGAAGGTGAAGTTCATGCTTCTGATATAGATCAAAATGGAGAAGTTGAAATTATTAACCCAGATTTAGTAATTGCAACATTATCAGCCGGTGGAAGTTTAGATATGACAATGACTGTTTCAAATGGTCGTGGATATGTAGATGGAAAAATCAATGCTCAAGCTGTTAAAGATGTTGTAGGAGCAATTGGAATCGACTCACTATATAGTCCAATTGAAAGAGTAAGTTATGAAGTGGAACCAGCTCGTGTTGGTCAAAATGATAACTATGATAAACTTACTTTAAATGTATGGACTAACGGAAGTATTAAACCAGAAGAAGCAGTAGCAAACGCTGCGAAAATTATAATTGATCATTTTGAAGTTATTACTAACTTACACAACTTAAAAGGTTTAGAAAGCGTTCTTGCAGATAAAGAAGAAGATTCAGTACAAAAGACATTAGAAACTCCTATTGAAGAATTAGATCTTTCAGTAAGAGCTTATAATTGCTTAAAGAGAGATGCTATTCACACTTTACAAGATTTAACATCTAAGAGTGAATCAGAAATGATGAAGATTAGAAATCTTGGAAAGAAATCATTAAAAGAAGTATTAGACAAAGTAAAAGATATGGGACTAAAGTTCCGTGATGAAGATTAGGAGGATTTAAATGGCATTATATAGAAAATTAAATAGAGAAACTCGTGTAAGAAGAAGTATTCTATCTAGTTTAACTAAAGATGTACTTGAAAATGGATATGTACAAACAACAGAACAAAGAGCTAAAGAAGTTCGCAAATTTGTTGAAAAAATGATTACATATGCAAAAAAAGGTGATTTAGGTTCTAGAAGAAAAGCACTAGCTTTCTTAAATAATGACAAAGATTTAGTTAAAAAATTATTTGATGAATATGCTGTTACTTATAAAGATAGAAACGGTGGATATACAAGAATAATTAAACTTAAAGAAAGAATTGGAGACGATGCCTTAATCGTTCGTCTTGAGTTAGTATAAAAGGTTGAGCAATCAATCTTTTTTTGTTGTCTATTTTACATTAATTCATTTAGTAATATTTATTTTTATGTTTGAATGGATTATAATAATATATGTAGATTAAATTGTACAGAATAAAGGGTGATATAGTGAAAGAAGAAAAAACAAATAAGACTAAGAAAAAAACTAATACAAAAATCGAAGTTAAAAATGAAAAAAAGTTAAATAATACAGACAAAGAACCAAAATTAGAAAAGAAAACAACTATAAAAAATAATAAAGTTGATGATGAAATGTTTGTTAATAAAAATGTTAACTTTAGTCTATTAGAAGTGATTATTATTATACTAGTAACAGGTATAGTTGTTAGTATCGCTACTGGATTAATAGTTTATAATAATTATGATAAAATCTCTAAAAATAAAAGTGAACGTTATGGTAGTGAAGTAAAAGAGTTTGTAGATAGTTATAATCACATTATTGATAGTTATATTGACGAAGTTGACAAATCTAAGTTGATAGATGCCGCAATTTCAGGTATGTATACTTTCTTAAATGATGAATATAGCATTTATATGGATAGTGATACAACTGAGTCATTAAATGAACAATTAGATGGAACATACGATGGAATAGGTATAGAAATGACAATGAATAATAATGGCGAGATTTATATTACACAGGTATTTAAAAATACACCTGCAGAAGAAGCAGGATTAATGCCAAATGATATTCTAGTTGCACTCGATGGAGAAACATTAGAGGGCAAAACAACATCTGATTTAGCTAATGTTATAAAAAAAGGTACTAAAAGTACATTTAAACTTACATATAAAAGGGGTGATACAGAAAAAACTGTTACAGTAAGCAAAAAGCATGTTTATATAGATTCTGTTAAATCTAAAGTATATGATAATGTAGGGTACATAAATATCACAACTTTTTCTGCTACAACAAAAGAACAAGTTGTTAAAGTTTTAGATTCATTTGACAAAAATATAAATTCAATAGTTATTGATTTAAGGGATAATACAGGTGGATATCTAAATGCCGCTTATGATGTATCAGAATTATTTCTTAAAAAAGGTAAAGTAGTGTATCAATTGAAAAACAGAGAAAATAAAATAACAAAATATACAGCAAAAACAAGCGAATATAGAGAGTTTAATAAAATAACAGTTATAATTAATGGCTCAACCGCTTCAGCCTCTGAAATTCTTGCTTTGGCGCTTAAAGAGTCAGCAAGTGCTAAAATCGTTGGAGTAAAATCTTATGGCAAAGGCACTGTACAAGAAACATCAAAATTGAAAAGTGGTTCAATGGTTAAATATACAACAGCATATTGGTTGAGTCCTAATGGTAATTCTATTAACAAAATTGGAATAACACCTGATTATATTGAGGAAGAAAATGAAAATCAACTTCAAAAGGCATTAGAAATTGCAAAATAATTGCATCTGATGCTTTTTTACTTTACACCCAATTTATAACATAGATTGATTAAAATATTAATGGTGTGGTAAAATAATAATGTGAAAGAGGTGTCTTATGAATATAAAAGTTGGAGACACACTTGTGATTCATTGTTATAAACATAATGGAATGATACATAAGTCATGGAAATTAGCTTATGTACTTGATATTAAAAATGATTATATTGTATTAGGCAATGAAAATGTATTGGTAACAAAACAAGATGGTAGAACATGGCACACGAAAGAACCTGCTATAATGTTCTTCTACAAAAAAAGATGGTTTAATATTATAGCGCAATTAAAACCTAATGGGATATTCTATTATTGCAATATTGCTAGTCCTTATGTTATAGATGACGGAATAATAAAGTACATAGATTATGATCTTGATTTAAGAGTATTTAACGATGGAGCTTTTAAGATATTAGATAGAAATGAATATAACTATCATAAAAAATTAATGAAATATCCTAAAGAAATTAATTTTATAATTAAAAATGAATTATCTTCATTAATAGAAATGAAAAAATCAAGTGTGTTTCCTTTTAATGCGGAAACTATCGAATATTACTACAAATTATTTAGAGAAATTGTAAATAATTAAAAATGGTAATTTCAAAAAAAGAAAAATAGTTGGATATATATGGTCAAACTATTTTTTATTATAACTTTTTATAAAAAAACAGTTAATTTATTTTTTTGTGAAAGCATATAATATATTGTTGAAATATCAGAGAAAATAAGAAATTAAGTCGAATAAAGTGTAAAAAAGAAAATTTATGTAAAAAATAATGAAAAAAATAAAAAAATGTGTTGACATTGAATTTTTAAAGTGTTATATTAGTTTAGCACTTGAGGAAGTGTAGATATATAAGTTCTGTGAAAACAATGATTAAAACACATAATTTAAATCAAAAATAAAAAAAATTAAAAAAATTTAAAAAATGTGTTGACATTGAAAAGCGAACATGATATATTATATGAGCAACCGAAGGAAATCGGTTGAATGATCTTTGAAAACTAAGTAAAATAATGAGTTTTGTAGACAGGATTAAAATGAAATCAATTCTTTAACAATAAAAAGAATTTTTTATTGAGAGTTTGATCCTGGCTCAGGATAAACGCTGGCGGCATGCCTAAGACATGCAAGTCGAACGAAGTGCCCCATTGACGTTGGAATGAAGTTGATGAGCTTGCTCTGATATGGAATGAAAACTGATTTGGATTCTGCACTTAGTGGCGAACGGGTGAGTAACACGTGGGTTATCTGCCTTCAAGTTGGGGATAACAGTTAGAAATGACTGCTAATACCGAATGTGCTAGTAATAGTAAAGGAGCCCTTAAAGCTTCGCTTGAAGATGAGCCTGCGGTGTATTAGCTAGTTGGTGGGGTAATGGCCTACCAAGGCGACGATGCATAGCCGGACTGAGAGGTTGATCGGCCACACTGGGACTGAGACACGGCCCAGACTCCTACGGGAGACAGCAGTTAGGAATATTCGGCAATGGGCGAAAGCCTGACCGAGCAATGCCGCGTGTGTGATGAAGGTCCTTTGGATTGTAAAACACTTTTATTTGGGAAGAACTGTAAGTATAGGAAATGATGCTTACTTGACGGTACCTTTTGAATAAGCCCCGGCTAACTACGTGCCAGCAGCCGCGGTAATACGTAGGGGGCGAGCGTTATCCGGATTTATTGGGCGTAAAGCGTGCGTAGGCGGTTTATTAAGTTTAAGATAAAAGCCTGAGGCTCAACCTCAGTTCGTCTTAAAAACTGGTAGACTAGAGTATGGTAGAGGCAAACGGAATTTCTAGTGTAGCGGTGAAATGCGTAGATATTAGAAGGAACACCAGTGGCGAAGGCGGTTTGCTGGGCCAAAACTGACGCTGAGGCACGAAAGCGTGGGGAGCAAATAGGATTAGATACCCTAGTAGTCCACGCCGTAAACGATGAGTACTAAGTGTTGGGAAAACCAGTGCTGAAGCTAACGTATTAAGTACTCCGCCTGAGTAGTACGGTCGCAAGGCTGAAACTCAAAGGAATTGACGGGCACCCGCACAAGCGGTGGAGCATGCTGTTTAATTCGAAGATACGCGAAGAACCTTACCTAGACTTGACATCCCCGGCAAAGCTATGGAAACATAGTGGAGGTTACCCGGGTGACAGGTGGTGCATGGTTGTCGTCAGCTCGTGTCGTGAGATGTTCGGTTAAGTCCGCTAACGAGCGCAACCCTTGTCTTTAGTTGCTAACAGTAAGATGAGAACCCTAAAGAGACTGCCGGTGACAAACCGGAGGAAGGTGGGGATGACGTCAAATCATCATGCC
>CAVBMP010000192.1:0-3583 GCA_963596555.1 Bacteroides helcogenes | reverse complement strand
ATAATAACTCATTCCATACCTTATCAAATATATTTAGAAATTCATGTATATCATCCATACTAGTTAAATGAGATAAACTAACCCTAATAGAAGTTGTTGATACATCTTTATTTCCATTTGATATTGTTTTTAATACAACACTCTCCTCAAGTGAAGAACAAGCTGTAGTAGTAGATACATATACATCATACTTCTCAAGAGCATGAACAAATGTCTCAGATTTTATTTTAAGTAAACTAAAATTAACTATTTGAGGAACACAAAGATCATTAGAATTTATTTGAATAGGATATTTAGATAGTCCTTTTAATAATTCTGCTTTTAATTTTTCACACTTTTTAACATTCTTATCAAAATTATCATTCATAAGTCTTATAGCCTTAGAAAATGCCACTACTAAAGGTAAAGCAGGAGTTCCACCTCTAAAAGGACAATTTTCAGTCGTACCATATATTAATGTCTCTATTTGTAAATCTCTTCTCTTATATAAAATACCTATTCCCTTCGGAGCATATATTTTATGTGATGAGAATGATGCTAAATCAAGATCACTTAAATAGAATTTAGTTTTACCAAGTGCCTGTGTTAAATCACTGTGGAATATTACATTAGGATTCTTTTTATTAATAATTTGTCTAATAGTCTTAAGAGGTTGTTTAAAACCAGTTTCAGAGTTAACTGCACATATACTTACAAGAATAGTATCATCACGAATCAAACTCTCTAAATCTTTTAAATCTATTTGTCCATTAGGAAGAATATTTACAAAAGACACTTCATATCCAATACTACTTAAAAATCCCATTACTTCTAAAACACTTTTATGTTCAAGTTTAGATGTAATGATATGTTTACCACGAGATGCATATTTAAATGCAACTCCCTTAATCGCAGTAGTATTACTTTCACTAGCTCCACTAGTAAATATTAATTCCTTTGGATGACAATTTAATATATCAACAATTTGATTAGTTGCTTGCATTAATAACTCTTTTGATCTAACACCAAGTGTATGTATACTATTAGCATTACCAATATAATCACGAGTTACCTTTACATAAGAATCAAGTACCCCCTCATCAACAGGAGTAGTCGCACTATAATCTAAATAAATCATTTTAATCCTCCTAAACCTCTTGTATAACAGTTAATATAACTGGTTTACATTGAGTTTCTTTAAATAAATAAGAACCAACTTTTTCTCTTATTTCATTTCTAATCTTAACATAGTCTGCATATTTATTACTAAAAGTATTTGCCTTTATAATTTCAGTACTTATATTTTTAACTTCCTCTATTACATCAAGATTATCCTTAACGTATATAAATCCTCTAGTCATAATCTCTGGTCCAACTAAAAGTTTCTTTTCCTTTTTACTAAGAGTTGCTGATATAAGCACAAGTCCATTGCTACTTAAAAGTTCTCTATCTTTAAGCACTAATTCACCAACATCTTCGCTACTTTTACCATCAATTAGAATATCATCTACAAATACTCTATCAAAGCATTCAACTAGTTTTCCATCTTCAAATTTAACTATATCACCATTTTCTTTAAGAATGATATTTTCTTTAGGCATTCCTACTCTAAGCGCAAGATTTCCATTCTCAACTTGATATCTATATTCACCTTTAATAGGCATATAATATTTAGGATTAAATAGTTTTATTAATAACATTAAATCTTCAGAAGAAGCATGATGTCTTACACTTTTTTCCTTAGGGATAGTCACTATATTAACACCCTTAATCGCAAGTTCATTCATTATTTTAACAAGTGTTTTTTCATAAGCATCATAACTAGGTTCTGCAAAACATATAGTATCAGTATTCTCAAGAGTTATAAATTTATCATGACCACTTATTATTCTATTAATATTTGAATATGGTGCTTCTCTATCATTACTTATTAATATTATAGAATCAGGACTCTTTAAATCAGTTAAATTACCAATAACATCATCCTCTATATTTAAGTATCCATTCTTAACACAAAGTGATACGATTGAATGTAACTCTTTACCCATAATAACTACTTTTCTATTTTTACCCTTTATAGAATTAAATATCTCTTGAATAGTATATATATGTAAAGGTAATACAGTAAATATAACTCTTCCTTCACTCTTATCAACTAAGTTTTTAAAGAATCCTTCAAGTTTATGATTAGGACTAGTGTGTCCCTTCTTTTCAGCAAATACACTCTCTGCCATTAAACAAAGTACGCCTTGCTTACCAATATATGCAAGTTTACCTAAGTCCATATCATAGTTACCTTTCATAGTTGGATCTATTACAAAGTCAGCCATATATATTATCGCACCATCAGGAGTATTAACACAGAATCCTAATGTTTCAGGACTACTGTGAGTTACACTAAATGGGAATATACTAAAATCCTTAAAATCTATTTTCTTATTCGCAGGTATTACATGTAAGTTTTTAATCTTAACTTTTTCTTCCTCACAATTATAATTAATAATCTCACTTGTATATTTAGATGCATATACATTTACATCAGGAAGTACCTTTAAAAGATCTGTAAGTGCTCCCATATTCTCATGATGAGGGTGTGATACAAATACACCAACTATATCTTTCTTCCTTTCAACTAAATATGTAAAATCAGGTATAACATAATCAACACCATACATTTTATCAGGTGCATATTTCATACCACAATCAAAAACTAGTATTTTATTGTTGATACTAACTACATATAAATTCTTTCCATTCTCGTTTAGACCACCTAAACTCATTATATTTATTTTACTCATATTTTTTTCATCTCCTTAAAAGTTAATTGGTAGATATATTTTAACACAAAATGAAAAAAAATACTAGTCGCCTAGTACTTTTTTATTATTTAGAATTACATTCTAATATCAAAGTTATTTAAGTAATATTCATTAATTCTTTTTACGCAAAGTTTCATACCTGACTCCATCGCCAATTCTTCTTGAATGTAATTAATAATGTCACATATTGCTCGGTCTTGTCTTTCTAATTCAGCATCATATCTATCATCTGGACAATTTATATCGAATTTGTTATATGTTATTCCAAGAACAATCGCATCAGTCGGTACAGCAAACTCAAAATTTCCTGGAACAAGAAAGATAAATTTATCAACTGCTTTTTCAAAAAAATACTTTTTGTATGTTTTTTCAACGAATTGATACATTGCATCTCTCATTGATAAATCACTAATATCTTTAAATAATCTTAGAAATTCTTTCTTTTCTTCTGGTGAAAAATCTTCAATATTTCCAGTGTTAATTAACGAGAAGTACGGAGAAATTCTCATTTTAAATGATTCATCACTAGAATTATAAGGTTGAATGCCTTCACTCCTAAGTTGATTATCAAATCTTTCTAATTTTAGTTTCTTATATATATATTCAAAAAATACATATTCATAATTATAATTTTCCATTTTTACCTCCATATTGTTGTGCAATATATATTTGCTCCTTTACTATTTAAAATATCATTATATGGTATGAGATACTTCTCACCCCACGAACTTGATAGTGTAAAATATTTTTAGGTTGGATTAAAAAAGACTGAATCCAATCAGATT
>CAVBMP010000191.1:0-6360 GCA_963596555.1 Bacteroides helcogenes | reverse complement strand
CTAGATTTTTTGGTATCTAGAGAGGATTTTTTATTAACAACTGTCAAACTAGGGAAATTAAAAAATATAATATAGATCAAAATAAGGCAATTACATCAATAAGATAAAGTATTTTTAAAAAAGTACTTTATTTTTATTTTAATTTGTGTTATACTTCATATGTTGATGTGGACCACTAGCTCAGTTGGTAGAGCAACTGACTCTTAATCAGTGGGTCTAGGGTTCGAGTCCCTAGTGGTCCACCAATTATGATATAGAGACTCGCTTATGCGAGTTTTATTTTATAAGGAGTCTATCATGGAAAAAAGAAATATTATAATTACATATGTTTTATTATTACTTATTATAGTAGTACTATTGATAATGGTATTTTATTACAAAGGAAAAGCAAATAAAACCTGTCCTAAATGTGAGATAAAAAATACAAATAATATAAATAATAACACTAATCAAAATAATAATGACAAGAAAAACAATAATACTAATGAAGATATTATAAATACTGGTAAAACTCTATGGAATAACACTTACAATCTATATTGGAATTTCATGAAGAATGTAAAAACTACTGAAATAAGTTTAGGTGAAAATAAAATAAATAATATGAATGACTTTAATTTTACATCACTTACAGATAATGCATTAAAAGAACTATATAATTCACTAGGAGTTAAAAATAATAATGGTACTTACTATATAGAATCTTTAAGAACTAAAGGTGATGAAACATATATGATAAGTGAAATAACATTAAAAGAAAACAAAGATAATAAAATAACATATAATGTAGAATCTAAATATTGTGCAAGTGGTGATAAAAGCAATTGTAAAGATATCGCAAGTGTAAATAACAATTTTATAATAATAAAAGATAACAATAACTATAAAGTTGAATCATTCATATTACCAGATTAAAAAAAGAAGCTCAAATGCTTCTTTTTAACTGAATATCACAGAAAATGCTATTGTAAAGATATAACCAAACATTACAACAAGCATTACCCACGCGAATATTTTTTTCCATATGTTTTTAGTTTTTTTCTTTGCCATTTTAATACCTCAATAAAATTATAATATAATTAGAATAAAAAATAAAGTTTTTAATATAATTTAATATGAAAATTATAAAAACTAAATTATTTAAATCATTATTAATTTCTTTTTGTATTGGTGTTTTTATAGGAATAATCTGTTTTATACTACTGTCATCTAGTGAGAAAATGTCTTTATCTAGTGATCTTACTAACTACATTAATTTAATACACGATGGTAATTTTAAATATTTTACATCTTTGATTAAATCATTTATATCTAATTATAAATATCTTGTTTTAATATGGATATTTGGTATTGTATTTTTTTGTTCTTTATTAATACCTTTTATAATTGTTTATAGAGGTATATTACTAGGTTTTACTATTTCAAGTATAATATATGTATTTCATATAAAAGGACTTCTTTACGCTTTAATATTACTTATTCCTAGTACTATCATAAATGAATTTATATTTATATTAATTGGTTATTATAGTATAACATTTGCTACTAAAAGCTTTAATGCAATTAAAAAAGATAAAACTATTAATCTAAGACAATTCATTAAAAATTATTTCTATATATTCCTAGTATTATCATTTTGTATACTTCTTTCAAGTGTATATGAAATATATATTGGTTCAAATATTATTAAATTTGTAGTATAATACTTACGAAAGGAAAAAAAGTATTATGAGAGTAGTAGTAGGTATGAGTGGTGGAGTAGACTCAGCAGTATCAGCATATTTATTAAAAAAAGAAGGTTATGATGTTGTTGGTCTATTTATGAAAAATTGGGACTCAAATATTAATAATGATAAAGAAGGTATAACAGACGGTGTATGTCCTCAAGAACTTGATTTTAGAGATGCTAAAGCTGTATGTGATGAATTATGTATACCATTATATAGAGTTGATTTTATAAAAGAATACTGGGATGATGTTTTTAAATATTTTTTAAGTGAACTTGAAAAAGGCAGAACACCAAACCCAGATATCATGTGTAACAAATATATAAAGTTTGATTTATTTAAAAAAGAAGCAAAGAAATTAGGTGCTGATAAAATAGCCACTGGTCATTATGCTCGCATAGAAGGGAATAGACTTTTAAGAGGTGTAGATAATAATAAAGATCAAACATACTTCTTGTCTCAAGTGTCATCTGAACAATTAAAAGATGTATTATTTCCAGTAGGTGGTCTTACTAAACCTGAAGTTAGAAAGATTGCTGAAGAAAATAATTTGCCAGTTGCCAAAAAGAAAGATTCTACTGGAATTTGTTTTATTGGTGAAAGACATTATCAAGAGTTTATTGCTAATTATTTAAAAGGTAAAAAAGGCGACATTATAGATGTAGAAACAGGGAAGAAAGTTGGGGTACACAAAGGTCTTATGAATTATACAATTGGTCAAAGAAGAAACGTAGGACTTTCTGGTGATGAAAAAAGACATTATGTTTGTGGTAAAGACTCTAAAAATAATATTCTTTATGTAGCATACGGAGATGATTCTAAATATTTATTATCTGATGAAGCTATTATTGAAGATATGAATTTTATTTCAGATAAACACCCAACGTTTGCTACTGCTAAATTTAGATATAGAAGTGAAGACGTGCCAGTAACAATAGAATACTTAGAAAATAATCAAATAAGAGTTAAATATGATAATGTAAAAGCTGTTACTCCAGGACAAGCATGTGTTATTTATTTAGGTGAACAATGCTTAATGGGTGGTATTATAAAACAAGTATTTAAAGATGGAAAAGATATTTGGTATTTAAAATAGAAAATATTAGTTTATTTTCTTTTTTTATGGACTTTTTTAAAATAAAGACATTACTATCTATGTTGAACTAAACTAAAGTTACATTTTTAGTGTTTATATATTGACAACCGAGTGTAAAGTGTTATACAATTAACATAGTGAGAATAGGAGAAATGATGTATGAAAGAATTAAATGAATTATTGGGTCAAATTGGCATATCTAAAGTTAAATTAGCTAAATATTTAGGTGTTTCTAGACAAATGATATATAATTATTTAGAACTTGATTCGTTAAGTAAATGGCCTCAAGAAAAGAGATTATTATTATTAAAACTACTTGACATAGAGGAGGGTAGTGATAAAGAAATAAAGAAGATTAAAATAAACAGTGAATATCTTGAAAGTGTAGAATCAAGACTTAATCAAACAGTTAAAGATTTGAATAGTCAAAATTTCAATTATAAAAACCTTACAAAAGATGAACAAGAATTATTAAATGATATGATATTTTTAATAAGGGAAAAATTCACTGAAGAAAAAACAAAAGATACATATTTTATTTTCTTATATTTATACCATATTTTACAATCAATTGATAATGTTCCAGAAATTAAATATCTATTTGCATATCTATCTAAAAAGACAGGGTTTACTAATCCATTAGAATTTAAATTTGATGAAACACGTCAATTTATTTTAGAGAGTATAATATTCACTGCTTTTAATTTATATAATAACGGTGGTGCCTCTAGATCAAAATTAGTTGAATCTCATAATAGATTTGTTCAAGAAATTGAAAATGACAAAGAAGAAAAATTAAGTCGTACTCAACAATTAAATACAGTTAAATTCCAAGCATTAAAGGAATTAGGTTACACTGAAATAACTAAAGAAAATGCTTCTGAAGTATTAAACAGAATGGCAGAAATTGAGTCTAGAAAAGTATAATATTAATAAAATTTATAACTTCAAATAACATATATTATGTTAACTTGTGTATAAAAATTATATTATTAATCAATAAAATAGATACTAATTTATCTATTTTTTTCTTTGCTTTTAACAACAATTGGTTACCTACTTATAGTACTATTATCATTACTAATAATAATCATTAAATTAGTTATATATTAAATAATCATAATTTATATAAAAATATTATTTAATTTTAATATTATATAAATCATAACTTACTTGAATTGTTAGATATCTTAAAATTACCTGGGACATTCTCAGCACATTTTTATTTATTAGATGTATAAGTTCTCCACCTCGATTCCTCATATGAATCACTATATTATTTTCATTGAGATAACAAACAGTATTATTGCACAAATAAAACCTAATATCATATATCTATTATTTTTATAACTTCTAACTTCTTTTAATATATCATTCAATGATAAACTTATCATCAGTCCCGCTACAAAGATCAAAACAAACGATAAGAATATTTCATTTATATAATTTTTTAGTAATATAAACGCAAGTAATGCCCCTATTGGCTCTGAAAGACCAGAAAGTAGGGTATAAAAGCAAGTTTTTCTTCTACCTACTCCGCTATAATAAAGTGGGATAGAGATAGCTATTCCTTCAGGAATATTATGAAGCATTATTGCTAAACATAATTCTATGCCAAGATGAATATCAGTATAAGCACCCATAAATACTGCGATTCCCTCAGGAAAATTATGTAACATTAATGAAATCATACTAAGTACCCCTATTTTATACAATGATGAGTTATTATGAGTCTTAATTTTTTTATTTATTTTATCTATACTTAAATAACCAAGTAAAAAAGTAAGAATTATTAAAATTATACCATACCCTACTTTATAATTCTTTATAATATTCAATGAAGAAGATGGCAGTAAATCAAAAATAGAAATTAATGTCATAATAGCAAGAGAAAATGATAATGACACTACTATTAAATTATCGATTTTCTTATATTTAAAAAAGATTAATACACTCCCAATAACAGTAGATACTCCAGCAATCAAAGATAATAATAATGGTATTTTCATAATATATTCTATTATTGATAATAAAATTTAGACCAATAATTTCCAAATTTATAATACATTATATTACCCTACTTATACATAATAATATTAGGTGGTGATTATAATGGCAAATGCAAGAAACAATGCAAGAAGTAATGCAAGAAAAACTTCATGCAAAGCAAGAAGCAATGCTAGAAGTAATTCTAGATCAAGATGTACTTCTAATTCAAGAAGTCGTTAGTTAATAAAAGATATTCACAAATAATTGAATATCTTTTTTTTATTTGTTATAATTGTATAGTAGGTAATAGTATGAAAACAAAGGCAGTAAAAATAATTTCAATTTTTTTAATTATGATAATAGATTTACTTTTATTAACAAGAGTAACTTATTTTAGATATTATGAACCATCATCCCCTACTTTATTAAAAGCAACTATGAAAGATAATAAGATGGTTATTTCATTTGATGTTAATGAACAACAATTAAATAATAAAGTTTATTGTACTATAAAAGATAATGATGATGTACCTAAAAGCACTGATGAAACATGGGTTTTGTCAGATAACAATCAATGTTCATTTGAAATAAATAAAAATACTTATAAAGCATATGTAATGTCATCAGATAATAAGATTACATTTGTAAATGGTTCTGATAAACTTGGAAGTATCACAAAGTTTGAAGTGAATAAAAATAAAATATATTTAGCAATAAATGATACATATACCCCTACTCTAACACTTGATTATATTGGAAATGTTAATTCTGATATTAAATGGACAAGTAATGACAATAAAATTGCTAGTGTTGATGAAGACGGTAAAATAAAAGGAGTTTCTAAAGGTAAAACTAAAATAGTTGCATCAGTGATGGATAAAGAAGTATCTATAGATGTTATAGTTACTGATTTAATAGTTAAAAAGCCTAAAGAATTTAGTAATAAGAAACAATATCTACCATGTGGAAAATACTCTAAAGAAGAAAATGATTTATTAGATACGATCTTAGAAGACAGAATTAATACTGTAGGATATAAAACACGTGCTGGTGCGGTTGAAGCAGCAAGATTTTTACCACTAGAATTCCCATATAAAATAAGATATTTTTCTGAAAATGGAAGAGAAGCAACAAATGGAGTTCAGGGTGAAGGAAGATATTATAACAAAGGATTATATTTGCATAGTAGTAGATTTAAAAATATAAAGAAGACTGCTCATGGTCCTCAAACATGGGGATGCAGTATGTATAGTAACCCATCTCATGGTAAAAGAGCAAATGGTTTAGACTGTAGTGGTTTCATATCTTGGGTATTATTAAATGCTGGGTTTGATGTAGGAGATATTGGCGCTGGTCTTGCACCACATTTAGACTTAACTGACTACGGTCAAAGAATTAATTTTAATTATGATGTAGTTAAATCTGGCAAAGTTAAAGTTGGTGATTTATTAAGCTCTGGTGGTGTAAATGGTGGTCATATTGCTATGATAGCGGGAGAAGATGATACATATTATTACGTTGCTGAAAGTTTATGGACTCCTCCAAATG
>CAVBMP010000190.1:0-12726 GCA_963596555.1 Bacteroides helcogenes | reverse complement strand
TATAGTACTAATATATGTATCAAATGACGAAGAAATTAATACATTAAATATAATTAATCATTTATTAAATACTAAGAAAGTAGCAGTTCCTAAAATAGAAAATGGTCAAATGAATTTTTATTTTATAAAGTCATTAAATGAATTAGAAAAAGGATACTTTAATATTTTAGAACCAACTACTAAAAACAAAGTATTGAATTTTAATAATACAGTATGTATAACACCTGGAATATGCTACTCATATTCAAAATACCGTATCGGATATGGTAAAGGGTTTTATGACAGATTTTTTAATGAAAATAATGTTTATAAAATAGGTCTTTGCTATAAAGAATGCTTAATAAATGAGGTATTTAACGATAAATATGATATTAAAGTAGATGAGGTAATAACTGACTAGTTGTTACTTTTTTCAAATTATATTTGACATTTCAAACCATTTGTGCTACAATTTAAACACTTGAAAGAAGGGGTAACATAAAATAAGTCAAAATGACTTAAGGGGGATTTATGGAAAGAAAAGATAAATTAAAAAAATTAAATGAATTAAAAAAGAGCATTCTTGCATTATCATTAGCATCAACAGTTGTTTTTAGTGCTAGTGCATGTTCAAATGGTGATGAACCATATTTTTCAGAGTCACTATCAATGGAAGATTATTTTGAATCTCATGATGAAGATAATTGTTATGCATTAAATTATATTGAGAATGTAACAGTAGATGATTTAACGTTTGAGCAATGGAAAGAAGTATATATATCAGCAAGAAGTAATGCTATATATGATCAAGGTGCAGACAAATATATGCCTGCTGATGAATACAGTGCAAAAATAATGAATCGTGCTTTACGTGCTATGGGGTTATTAGTATTAAAAGGACAAATAATTGAAGCATTAGATATAAACCCTAGTTATGTTGATAAAATTGAAATAGTTGGTGCTACTAAAGAAAATAATAACATGGTTAAAATTATTTATAGAGCTTATACAAATGAAAAAGCTACTGGTAATATTGATACTAAAGTTACAACAAATAAAGATGAATCATACGATTTAAAAGGTAAAGGTAATGATTTAGCAGATGTCATAGTCGCAGCAGGAAATAATAAAATATCTGATTCTGATGATTTAAGAGACTACGATGAAGCATACCAAGAAATATGTGAATTCATGCTTTGTAAAGGAACTCCAAGTGATGGATTATTCAGTGGTAAAACAATTGACTTCAGTTTTGATCCAGTTAAAGTAGTAAATTTCAATGAAAAACACGATCCAGAACTTCAAGCAACTTTGGTTAAAACAACAGAAACAGTTAAATAAAAACAGAGTCATCGAAAGATGACTTTTTATATGTTTGAACATATTGGAGTTGTGATTGACAAAACGCACTTTTTGTGGTAAAATATGTAAATCATTAAGAGATGAAAGGACTGATGGGGGATGAATGTATTAATTATATATGTTACAGTTCAATTATTAAGTACCGCATGTATGCTTGCTGTTATGGATAAAGTAAAACCACAAATTGATAGTATCATCAGAGATAATGGTTATAATCCTAATAGAGTAAACACAATGATAGATTTCAATGATAAACTTGGTAAAATACTTAAGGGACTAATACCTCTTTACTATGCCGTTTTATCATTATCATTAATTACAAACAAAAATAAAATAGAAAGTTATGCTTTAAATGAAATAAATACTGGTAAATTTGAAAGAACAGATATTAAAGAAGAAGTTACTTATGAAGATTCTGAAGAAGAATATGTAGATGAATCTGTTATTAATGAGAACTTTAGAGTAAATATTAGACCTCAAAAACAATATAATTGGAATATTCCAGTAACTGAAAAATATGTTGCTAGAAGAAACAATGATATTATTGATTTTGAAGCGAAAGAACCAGCAATTACAAATGAACCAAAAGAAGTAGAAAGTGAATTTGTAGAAGGAATGGGTTTATCTCCATTTGATCAAAGTGTTTTTGCTAAACCAGAAATACAAGAAATCATAGCAGAAGACAAACCAGTAAGCGAATTAGAAATAAAAGAAATAAAAGAAGAAGTAGAAGAACCAGTAAAGGAAGTAACAAAAGAAACCGTTACTAAAAGAGATATTGCTAAAGCAATAGTTGCACTTGACTATAAACAATTAGATGAATTAGATGCTAAAATAAGATATTTATCAGAACTTAAGAAAAATAAAAAACTAATTTTAGACAAAGACATTGCATAATAGTCAAAAGTGTGTTAATATAAATGAGTAAATCAATTAAATGGACGAGATTAATAAATTAAATATCAAAGAGATTTAGTGGTTGGTGTAAACTAAAATATTTGTTTATTGGTTACTACCATTTGTATGAGGTTAATAGCCTACGAGTAGTTCTCGTTACAAAACTAATAAGATAATTAAGGGATGGTACCGTCATTTATGACTCCTTGTACTGTCCTTTTTATTTTATCTATATTATATTATGGGGGAGTTTATGAAATACAATGTTATTAGTTTATCTAAGTTTTTAGCAAGATTTGGTTCTTTAAAAGGAAAAGTTTTAGGTGATATAACCCACGATGAAGTGAAAATATTATTTCCACAATTTAAAAGAACAACATTTGAATATGCAAGATTAAATAAAGAGTTAATATCCACCGGAAAGATATTAATGGTAGATGATGGACAAAAAATAATACCATACTTAACACCAGTTCTTGAGAAAAAAGACACATGCCTATTAGACGTATTAAGAGAAGATGATGAAGTAATAGAAGTAGATTGCGGAGATCATGATTACACAAGAATGAGTATATACGAACTTAAAAAATTACTTGATAAAAAATTCAATTCAACCAGCAATAGTAGACATGCTAAAAGAGAACTAGAAAGTAGAGGAATAATAAAGAAAAAATATAATAGAAAAGATTTTAAAAAAGGATTAATGGAGGAATTAAAATGAAAGATATTAAAAATGATGAAAAATTAAATATGTTAAATCATAGTTGTGCTCATCTTTTGGCACATGCTGTGAAACATTTATACCCAGAAGCTAAGTTTTGGGTAGGACCAGTTATTGAAGATGGTTTTTATTATGATATTGATTTAGGAGTTAAATCACTTAGTGAAGAAGACTTTCCTAAAATTGAAAAAGAAATGAAGAAAATTTCTAAAGATAATAAACTTATTAATAGAATTGAACTTTCTAAAGAAGAAGCATTAGATATGTTCAAAGATGATCCATATAAAATTGATTTAATAAGTAGAATGGATGAAAATGATACAGTTATATCTGCTTACAAGCAAGGCGATTTTATTGATTTATGTAGAGGACCTCACGTAGAATCAACTAAATTAATTAAACATTTCAAATTACTTAAAGTAAGTGGTGCTTATTGGAAAGGTGACTCAAAAAATAAAATGCTTCAAAGAGTATATGGTATTTGTTTTAAAACTGAAGAAAATTTAAATGAATACTTAGAATTCTTAGAAGAAGCAAAGAAAAGAGACCACAAGAAATTAGGAAAAGAACTTGGATTATTTATGATGAGTGAATATGGACCAGGATTCCCATTCTTCTTACACAATGGTATGATTCTTAGAAATGAACTTGAAAATTTCTGGTATAAAGAACATAAAAAAGAAGGATATCAATTTATTAAAACACCTATTATGCTTAATAAAGATTTATGGGAATTATCAGGACACTGGTTTAACTATAGAGAAAACATGTATACTTCTGAAATAGATGATAAAGTATTCGCAATTAAGCCAATGAACTGTCCAGGCGGTATGCTTGTATATAAAAATTCATTATACTCTTATAAAGATTTACCTTTAAGAGTAGGTGAACTTGGTCAAGTACATAGACATGAAGCAAGTGGCGCTTTAAATGGATTATTCAGAGTTAGAACATTTACTCAAGATGACGCTCATATATTTATGACTCAAGATCAAATTGAAAGCGAAGTTATAAGACTAATCAACTTTATTGATAGAATATATAGTATATTTGGATTAACTTATTCTATAGAATTATCAACTAGACCAGAAGAAAAATACATTGGTGATTTAGAAATATGGGATAAATCAGAAAAAGCCCTTGAAGATGCATGCCACAAAGCAGGTCATGAATGCAAGATAAATCCAGGAGATGGAGCATTCTATGGACCTAAGTTAGACTTCCATATTAAAGATTCTTTAGGAAGAGTATGGCAATGTGGTACGATTCAACTTGATATGAATTTACCAGAAAGATTCGATTTAACTTATGTTGATAGTGATGGTAGTAAAAAAAGACCAGTTATGTTACACAGAGTAATCTTTGGTTCAATTGAAAGATTTATTGGTATATTAATTGAACACTATGCAGGTGCTTTCCCACTATGGTTGAGTCCAAATCAAGTAAATATAATCCCAGTTAATAATTCAATACATATGGATTATGCTAAAAAAATAATGCAAGAACTTGATGACAATGAAATAAGAGTATCACTTGATGAAAGCGATGAAAAATTTGGATATAAAATGAGACAAAGTGTTATATCAAAAGTACCATATACATTAATATTAGGTGATAATGAAATGAATGATGGAACGATTAGTTATCGTCATCGTGGAAGTACTGAAACTAAGAATATGAAGTTAGATGAATTTATTTCAATGTTAAAAGAAGAAATTAAGACTAAAAAGAATAACTAATATTCTTTTTTTCTTTTTGTTATGATATAATAAGTACTCTATAAAGGAAGCAGTATGGTAAGTAAAAAAGAAGTAATAAAATGTTTTTTTAATAATGCAATTAAGGAAATCAAAGAAGAAAAAGATGTTCCTAATTTTAACATTGTTTTTATGGACGATATAAGTCCTTTTATAAAAGATATAGACATTGATACTTCTTATTTAAATATAGCCAATAATAGCGATAAATCACTTCCTACTATGTATATTGAAAACAGCGATGTATTTTTCTGCTACCTAACTTTAATAATTAATTCACTAATTGAACTAAGATATTTTTATACAACTTCAGTTAATAAATCAATATTGTGTCATCAAGTACTCACTAGAATATGGATGCGTATGGATTATAATGATTTTAATGATGTTATATCTTTTTTAGAAAAACAATTAGATTTTATACGCGATGATACTTTTCTTGGATATCGTTATGCTAGAGAAATAGACAAATTTTATGATAGAAGTGTGATGTGTGAAAATCAAAGTAATACAACATACGATGAAACAGACTCGTCCCTTACTTTCTATATTTCTGATGATGAAAGCATACATAGTTTATCTCATGTAGATTATGGAATAAGATATGAAAACGGTGAGAAAGTTTGCTATATTTATGCAGTACAAAATAAAGGCGGAGAAATTAATAAAAAAATACAAAGAAAACTATATCATTTAAACAAAGGAATCGATAATCCTAATGTCCATCCAAATCAAGTATATACTTTAATACTTTTTATAAATGAATGTATCAAAAATGGTATAACTAAAATAAAAGTACCAAAGATTCAAGTATTAAATCACAGATTTCATGAAATATTAAGTGAACAATACAAAAAAACATTTCAAGAAAAGTGGACAGTCAATAATATTAAAAAAGCAAGTCAAGATAACTTACTTTGGTTAGAATTTAAGGAGGATATTTCATGGTATCGTCATATAGTTGACTCATCATCAAAAATAGATAAATTAAAGCAAGATAAACTATTTGATTTAGTTAAAAGAATGCTTGCTTACTTTGATAATATGACTTTAATAAGTGATGATGATATCATGATATATAAATTAAAATAATATGAGTATATACAGAGTTAATATAAATGAAGTAATGAATTTATTTGATGAGGTTCTTCCAATAATTAAAAGTGAAATAGAAGTACCCAGTTTTAATATAGTATTTAATAATATCGACAAAACCTACAATAACCTATCTAAAAATGAAATAGACGAAACAAAACAAACAATATATGTAGCTGACACAATGATGTTCTTTGATTATTTAACTAAAATAATTAATTCACTAATCGAACTAAGAGAAGAATATTTCGAAGAAGTAAATCCATATATTTTAACCAAATCATTATTAAAAAGAATATGGTTGCGTATGAATAACAATGATTTCAATGACATTATATCTTTTTTGCAGCAGCAACTCATGTTTATAGAAGATAGAACTTTTATAGAATATAAATCATTAAAAATGATAAATAGCTTTTATAATAGAGAAGTGTATGCATATAATAAAATAAATCGTACTTGGGATGAAACAGATAACTCAATGAGTTTTTATATTAAAGGTGAACCAAATCATGAATTATCAGATGTTTTCTATGGAATAAGACACGAAAATGATGAAAAAGTATGCTATATTTATGCAGTACAAAATAAAAGTAGAAAAATCAATAAAAAAATACAAAGAAAATTATATCATCTAAACAAAGGCATTGATAATCCTAATGTTCATCCAAATCAAGTATATACTTTAATACTCTTCATAAATGAATGCATAAAAAACGGTGTCACTAAGATAAAAATACCGAAAGTCCAAGTATTAAATCATAGATACCATGAAATATTAAGTAAAAAATGTGAAAGAGACTTTAAAAACAAATGGAATTATGTTAGCATATTAGAAACATTCGAAAATCCAATTAAAAAACGACAATATGAAAATGATAAAAGGTTATATAGCCATTTTGTCGATATGGAAAATAAAATAGATCAATTAAAAAGAAATAAATTATTTTTACTAGTTGATAGAATGAAATACTATTTCGATAACATAGAATTTGTTTTTGAAGATGATAATGTTAAAGAATATGAATTGAGGAGAAAATATGAGTAGAGAAGAGAACGTTATAAACTTTTATATTATTTGTAATAAACTAAAAAATGTAATTAGAACAGGATGGATAGATTGGAATGTACAAAAAGATAGACTTGAAAGCGTCGCAGAACATATCTATAGTACACAAATGCTTGCTCTTGCGATGAAAAGTGAATATGAATATGATATTGATATTATGAAAGTAATTTATATGCTTGCCATTCACGAATTAGGTGAAACAGTAATAGGTGATTTGACTCAATTTCAAATATCAAAAGAAGAAAAAGAGCGCATAGAACACGAAGCAGTATCTAAAATATTAGAAGGCCTACTTGACGGAGAATATATTAAAGAATTATTTCTAGAATTTGATCGTCACGAAACAAAAGAATCAATCTTTGCATATCAATGTGATAAATTAGAATGTGATCTTCAAAGCAAACTTTATGATATTGAAGGTTGTGTTGACTTAAATAATCAAGAAGGAAACACTACTATGAATACTCCTTTAGTCAAAGAATTACTTGACAATGGAGATAGTTTCTCTGATATGTGGTTAAAATTTGGTCAAGAAAAATACCCATATGATGAAAATTTCAGAAGTGTGTCTTCATATATGATAGGTAATAATCTTGAAAATAATCCTCTGATACTTAAAAAGAAGCAATAATATTTGACAAATGACCAGTTTTATGTTATAATCTAGGTACAATCATTAAGGGGGTAATGGTTATTATGAAGAATAGGTTTATTTTAGATTATTTGGATGAAAATAATTTTAAGAAATTAGAAAGAAGTTTAAAAAAATATAATATGGTTGCTTATAAGAAATTAATGTTTGATTTCTATCCTAAATTAAGAAGTGGTGAATTTGTTGGTGAATTAGTTTCTATTAATAAACATGAACAAACCGAAACATATGATTTAAGACTTCCTACTGACTCATTATTTGTTAAAGTATATGGAGAAGTTAAGTTAAATTATACAGTTTATAAAAACAATAATGTAGTTATGTTAAATAATTTAGAACCAAAAGATATATTATTAGATGGTCATAAATCAGAATTAACTGCTTATAAAGGAATAATGATTTCTAAAGCAAACGCTCAAAAAGAAATGTTTAAAATTGATTTATTATGTAGATTAGAAGGAAGAGAATAGTCCTTCTTTTTTTTATAGTGAAATGTCAGAATTTTTATATTCAGAATATATATAATTAATTATTGCTTGCAATTGATTATCTTTAATGCTCCCATATTCGTATGGCATAATCAAATCGTCCTCCATAATAATATCAGGTACAGTTTGAAATTCATTTAAATTATAAAAAGTAGACGGAATGGCAATTTTTATTCCATTTTTTTCTAATATTTTAGTAGTAAAAAAATAAGGCGTTATACCAAAACCATCACCAGATGTATGTTTACCAATTGTTTTTGCAAAACCAGTTTTATTTGCTAATTTTGCAAGCGTATCTGATGTTGAGTAATTTTCATCATCAATTAATAAATATCTATTTTCAATTGTTGAACCACCATTTTGTATACCAATACTATATTCTAATTCACTCGCAGATTGGTTTATTCTTTCTAAAGACTTATCAATATCCTCACCACCGTCTTGGTATATTTCATTTATCTGACTACAATCTAGTTTACCCACATTAGAACTAATTTACAAGTATATCTATAATCTTGATTTGAAAAATAACTTAGTAGTTTGAACCACTCGTCACTTCCTCCGTTATTTCCTCTTATATCTATTATTAAACTTTTAGTACCATCAGCATTCAAATAATCTGCTATTTTCTTTATATACTCACAAATGCCATTTACTTTTTCTCCAAAAAAATCATATATTTCATCAGCATTTAGTAAACTGTGACTAAAACTATTAATCCTTAAGTAGGGTAGACCATTAGTATAATAAAAAACAACATTATTTGATGCCTTACTATTCTGATTTTTAAATACGCTAGATTCTACCGGTTCTAACATTTCATCTTGATGATCTATAGTCATTACTTTTTGAGTGTCGCTAGGAATAACCAATCTTTTAATATAACATTTCCCATCCTCAAAACCACAGCTTCCCTGACATTGCAAAACATACTTATCAATGCTTACACCATTAATTTTAGTAACTTCCTTACCTTCAAAGAGTGGGTTAAGTGATTTAGATACATAGTATTTTCCTTTAGAGTATTGTAATACTATTGGCAATATTTTGGATGACTTGTGCATCTTTTTATTTGCTAGCATATATACATGACCACTATGAAGACTAACTAAAAACTGATTAATAATTTGCACATACTCATCATCAGAATTTATGTGTTTTAGTTGATTTATTATTTCATTATACTTTTTATCATCAAATGGATTAGGAACGTTATTTTTTGCTAGTATGTCTTTATTGTACTTATATAATGCTTTTTTTAAAAACTCATATATTTTTTGAAATTCTGCAACATAAGAAGATTCATTAAAATTATTTTCACTCATTACCATTCACCAATTATATAATACCATAATCAAAATATAAAAAAAAGAACTAGTCACTTGCTAATTCTTTGTACTTATCCTCAAGTAAATATATATCTTTACTACTCATAAATAGAAGCACTGCATTAGTATCTTTATATTCTAATAACTTATCAGCATCTTCAAGAGATATATGTTCACCATTTTTCAAATCTTTAATGATATCGTATGCAGTTACATCATCATAACCAACTTCTTTTCTATCTTCCCCGATATCCATTACATACGCCTTATCCGCTAGATTTAATGCATCAGCAAATTCCTTATGAAAATACTTAACTCTTGACTTTGTATGTGCTTTAAATAACGCTATTATAGGTCTATCACTATATTTTTTTCTTGCCGCTTCAATAGTAACTCTTACTTCAGTTGGATGATGAGCATAATCATCAATTAATATATTGTTTCTAAATTTTTCTTCGATAAATCTTCTTTTAGCATGCACTATTTTAGAAATACCTGTTTTTAATAATTCTTTATCTATATTTTCTAAATATCCAACTGTAATAACACTAAGAGCATTCAAAAGTAAATGATCTCCCACAAATGGGAAAGTGTAAGTATCAAAATATTCACCTTTAATATAAACATCAGCAGCAGTTACTTCTTCATCATGACTAACATTTTTAACTATAACATCATTATTGTCATTAAATCCATAAAATATAACTTCTTTATCCGTTTTTAATTTTCTAGTGTTTTCATCATCTCCACACATTATTACTGCTTTTCTTGCTTTATTGATAAATGTATTGAATGCGTCAATAACATCATCTAAATCTTTATAATAGTCTGTATGGTCAAGTTCAACATTAGTGACAACTGCATAATATGGATTATATGAAAGAAAATGTCTTTTAAATTCACACGCTTCAAGAGCAAAATATTCATTTTTCTTATCAGCAAATCCAGTACCATCACCAATTAGATAATTAATACCGATTGATTTAAAAACAGTACTCATCATAGTAGTAGTTGTAGTTTTACCATGACAACCAGATATTGCGATTAATTTAGTATTATTTGTAAGTTCCGCTATCATTTCTTGATATGTAAATATTTTAAGACCAAGTTCATGCGCTCTCTTAACTTCAGGATGATCGCTAGTAAATGCATTTCCCTGTACAATAATCATATTTTCCTTAATATTGTCTGGATTAAATGTAGTAAATGGTATACCTTTTTCAACTAGACCTTTCTCAGTAAAGAAATGATCAGGTTTATCACTACCCATAACATTATAACCTAAACTATGCATTATTTGTGCTAAAGCACTCATTCCGCTTCCTTTAATTCCTATAAAATAATAAATCATAAAATCACCTAGTACAATTATACTATAAATAGAAAATATTATCGATAAACTTTATATTTTATTGACATATTTTTATAAAAAAACGATAACTTTTAATAGGTGATTTATGAAAAAACTAATATACAATACAAATTTAAAAAAAGATATAGAAAATTATAATAGAAAAATCAATATTTATGAAGAGATTATTAAATACTTATTATGTCTTTTTGGAATAAGTTTATTAACTATTATTATAAATAGCCTTTATCTAATACCAGTAATACTAACTTATGTTACACTTTCAATACCAATATTTAAAAATTATATAGTAAACAAAATCAAAAAAATTAATAGTAGTAAGAAAAAATCTTCTAAAAATATAAATAAATTAATTACTGAACTTTATGATAATAAAATAAACATAGACAAAATAGAATTAATTAATTCAAAGAATATTACTACTAAAATCAAAAAAGTATCTAAAGATAAGGAAAATGTTTTTAAAAATGTTGAATATGAAAGTACAGATTTCTATTTAAAAGATATTCAAAACAAACTTAAAATACTTAGAAGAGAAAAACAAACAATTTTAGAAAAAGATAAAATAATTAATGAATGCAATTTATATTTAATGGAAGAAAATGAACTTGATTATAATGTTCCGGAAGAATATAAAAAAATTTTAAAATAGTTTTCTATCTTTTACATTTTAGTTGAGTTACTAATGGAAATAAAATCACTCCATGAACCTGCATCTAATATATAGTTGGAATCAAGATATGTAATTATGTCATTTAAATATTCTTCATTATAATTAGGATTAATAGTTTTATTATAAGATAAAGCTCCACTAATAACTTTAAATAAACTTTCTATATTTGTCTCTTTTGAAGTAAAACTCATCAAATCTGCCCTTGTTATTATAGATTGTTTTTCTTCTAAATCACAATAAAATTTGTCTATTTCATCTAATTCTCTAGAAAAATAAGCATTAATAAGATTTGGATTAGCATCTAATAATAATTTGGATATAACCACAAATGGTGCATAGTTTCCATTAAAATCGTTAGTAATATTTGATGCTAAAAATTCAGTAATTCCTTCATTTAATCCATCACTTGAAGGATTATTAGTAATTTTTACATCATCAGTGTTCCTATCGTAGAAATCTATTTTTGTTCCTGTTTTAGTATAAGTAATACCATTTTCATTAAAATAGTTATGCTCATTAGATGATAAAGCATGTAATAATTCATGTACCAATTGATGTTTAGAATAATTAGATCTCAATGCTACACCTGGAACAATATGAATTTCAGAACTATTCAGTTCATTATACATATTTGTTTTTAAGGCACCAACACTACCTGGAAAATCCATTGTTCTTACCATACCATTTGGAAGTTTAATAGAATAATTATAATTATCTGTTAATTGAATAATAATATTTTGAGAATTTTCATTTATTATTTGTTTGATATTTTCATCAGTTATAACATTATTTAAATAATTAACAACTTCATTTAAAATTTCATCTAATTCATTTTTTTGCTCATCATTTATTGAATTAAATTTGTTATCAATTAATATCATAATATCTCATCTCCCTTATAATAAATTATATCATTATATTTTTATATATACTAATTTTATGGTAAATACTTTACACACTATAATTCATAATCATCTTTTTTAGTATAATAGACACTAGGTATAAATTATGGATAACAATAAATAGTAGAAAAAATATTGTGATATTTTCTTATATAATAAAATACTAACTAGATATGGTTAGTATTTTATTACTTAAACTCAATAACTTGAGTATCAATCAACTTGGTGCAGGTGAAGGGACTTGAACCCCCATGGATTGCTCCGCTAGATCCTAAGTCTAGTGCGTCTGCCAATTTCGCCACACCTGCATTAGTGGTGGACCTTGTAGGACTCGAACCTACGACCGCCCGGTTATGAGCCGGATGCTCTAACCAACTGAGCTAAAGGTCCACTGCTTATTAATAATATCATAAAGATTTACTATTTTCTAT
>CAVBMP010000189.1:0-7127 GCA_963596555.1 Bacteroides helcogenes | reverse complement strand
GTTGGTTCTGTTCCTTTTACAAATAAATGTGTTTGAATTTTTGATGATGGAGTAGAAGAGTTTGGCAATTTAGGTGGATTAGTACCAACTACAACTCTTGCTTTAACTATTCCAGATGGAATATCGAATGTTGAATTCTTTTCCATTATTTTAGTAACTATTGCTTTTTGTATTTTTGTTCTTTCACTCCATGCATGACTCGATGTATTATAAGTTTTTTTAGTTAGATTATCATATCCATACCAAATTGCGATTGAATAATCTTTACTAAATGTAACTGTCCATGCATCTTGTATTACGTTATTAGATAATTTTAATTTTTTTAAAGTGTTAGGATCATAACTACTTGTACCTGTTTTTGTTGAAATTTCACTACCTTCTACTTTTATAGAAGAACTTGTTACTTTTTTTAACATTTGAGAAATCATATAAGCAGTAGTATCTTTCATTACTTTTTTCTTTTCAAAATTAAAGTCTATAACATCATCTTCGTTGCCGTTTTTATATACAATTTTATTTATTGTATGTGCTTCAGTATAATATCCACCATTACCAAAGGCACTATATGCATCAGCAAGTTGTACTGGACTTACTCCGGTAAATCCACCAATAGAGTGTGCTTCATTTATAAATCTTGAACTGCCTAAATACTCTGGTGTGATTCCAAGAGAAGTAACAAATTTATCAATTTTTGAATTACTTAATTGTTGAAATGCTTGTAAAGCACATGTGTTTCTTGATCTTACTAAACATTGTTCTAAAGTTAAAAATCCTTGATATTTACCATCAACATTTCTCATTGTTCCGCCACCGGTATATTTTACAGGTTTATCTATGAATGGAGTATATGTTGACCAATTTTTGTATTCAATACCCGGACCATAATCAAATAATGGTTTTGCTGTACTACCGGGATGTCTTTTTATTTGAGTAGCATAATTAAGTGACATTGCGCTATTTTTATTTCTACCTGCGCCTACTGCGATAATAGAACCTGTATTATTATCTATTACTCCGATACCTACTTGAACTTTATTATCTTTAAATTTCCAATTGCTATAAAAGTCTTCTATAACATCTTGTTTGTCTGAAACCAAAGTTGTATAGATATCCATAGATACCTCGTATGGATTATTACCAGTTCTATCAATTACTTCTTGTATAACAGTATCAATATATCCTTGATATTTGTTTACATTTTTATTAACTTTTTTGACTATATTTTCTACATTAATTTTTTTTGCTTGATTTGCTTCTGTTTCTGTTATATATCCATGTCTTAACATTAAATCTATTACTTCGTTTTTTCTTTTTGTTGTTTTTTCGGGATTAATGTATGGATCATATTCTCCTGGTGCTTGAAACATTCCCGCTATGGTTGCTGCTTCTACTAAATTTAAGTTAGTGACATCTTTATTAAAATATGTTTTTGATGCTTGTTCAACACCATAACTACCTGCGCCTAAATATGGAGCATTAACATAAAATTCAATTATTTCTTCTTTTGAATAGTCTTTTTCTATTTTAAAGATAGACATATAAATATCAGTAAATTTTCTAACTATTCCATCAAATCCTTTTGTTTCTGTACTAGTGAAAGTATTTTTAGAAAGTTGCATTGTAAGAGTACTTGCTCCACCTGCATCTACACCTTTTATATAGCTTGCTCCTGCTTTTAAGAATCTTGGAATATCAAATCCATCGTGTTCAAAGAAACGAGAATCTTCAGTAGCGATAATTGCATCTATTAATACTTGTGGTAATTCATCATATTTAACTAATTGTCTTCTTTCAGTTCCGATTGTAGCGATTAAGTTACCTTTTGAATCATATATATTTGATGATTCTTTTCTATATAGTAAATCACTTTTGAATTCTGGAGCAGAAATATAAATATAATATACAAATCCACCAAAAGTAATGCACATTAAAAATAAAATAGCCAATAATGTTATTTTTAGATAATTCTTCTTGTTATTTTTCTTTTTTGTTTGCTTTTTCTTTTTCATATGCTTTCCGTCCATTCAAATATTATACACCATTTATTCATATTATTGACAATAAATTTTAAAATATGTTTATTTTATTTATATTTGATAAATTAATAAAAAGTGATATAATAATTACAATAGAAAAAAGTGAGGAAAATTATGCTAAAATGTGTTGTTATTTACAATCCTAATAGTGGTAAATTAACAAATCGTTCTGATTTGAAAAGAATATATAAAATACTTGAAAATTATGAATATGACACTGAAATTATATATACAGAATACAAAGGTCATGCTAAGGAAATAACAAAAAAATTAAAGAATGTAGACTTACTATTATGTGCTGGTGGGGATGGTACTTTAAATGAAGTTATATCAGGTAATATAGAAAGAAAAAAACCTATTTTACTTGGGCATTTGCCTCTTGGTAGTGTTAATGATGTTGCTCATATGTATGGTATGAGTGGAAATACTTCAAAAAATATAGTTATGCTATTAAATGGTGTTCAAAAAAATATAGATGTGTGTTTGATAAACAATAATCCATTTGTATATGTTGCTTGTATAGGTGCTTATGTTGATATTTCTTATGCAACTCCTAGAAAGTTAAAAGAAAAGTATGGAAGACTAGCATATGTAATGTATGGAATTCAACAGTTAAAACAAAATTTACATTTTTATGATATTAAATATACTATTGATGGACAAACATATGAAAAAAGAGTTTCATTTATATTTATTACTAATAGTAATAGAGTTGGTGGTGTACAAAATATTTATCCTGATGTAAAATTAGACGATAATAAATTTGAAGTATTATTATGTGATATTAAAAATAAATGGGATATTATAAAAGCACTTCATTATTTAAAAAGAAGAGAAATGAATGATATACCAGGATTCACATATTTCAAAACCGATAATATAAAATTAGAGTTTGATAAAATACCTCCATCTTGGTGTATTGATGGGGATGAGTTATTAACTGAATCAAATGTTTTTGAAATTAAAATTAATAAAAGTAATACAATGTTATTACCTAGTAAAAATGTTGATAAATTATTTGAAGAAATTGATAATCTTGAAGATGAATAACTTTACAATTTGTAAAGTTTTTTCTTTTAAAAAGTGATTAAATAGTTTATAATATAAATATAATAGGAGGATATATGTTAAAAGCAATAATATTGTTAATAATTGGATTTATATTGTTAATAAAATGTTCAGATATATTTATTGATGCGATTAGTTCAATTGCCACTAATTTTAAAATGTCTAAAATGATGAGCGCATTAACAGTAGCTGCTTTTGGAACATGTGCTCCTGAACTTGCTATATCTTTTAACAGTATATCTAGTGGAAGTGGAGATATCGCACTTGCAAATGTACTTGGAAGTAATGTAGTAAATATTTTGTTAATAATTGGACTTGCTGCTTTTATTAATCCAATTAAAGTTAAAAATGATGTTGTTAAGAAGGAACTACCTATATTACTTGCGGTAACATCAATGTTTTCTATATCAATTATTTCCCATTATGTTGGGGGAATACCAGAGGATTTCATTTTAAATAGAGTAGATGGTTTATTATTTATTTTCTTCTTTTTAGTATTTATATTTTATATAGTTTCTGCAGTTAAATCTAAACAGGGATTTTTTGAATATAGTAAACCTAAATATAATATGATTATATCTATATTATTAGTTGTTATTTGTTGTATTGGAATAGTATTTGCTAGTGATATAGTTGTTGATAATGCAAAAGAAATAGCGTCATTATTGAATGTTAGTACTAAAGTTATAACTATGACAGTAGTTGTTATAGGAACATCTCTTCCTGAGATGACAATGACTGTAATTGCTGCTAAAAAAGGTGAATTTGATATAGCACTTGGTAATATAATAGGGACAAATATTTTTAACATAGGAGTTGTACTTGGATTACCACTTCTTATCTATGGTGGCTTTTCATCATCTCATTTTAATTTAATAGATATAATGGCGGTACAGGTTGCTGCGTTTGCTTTATACTTTTTTTCTTCTAATGATAAGATACTATCAAAAATAGAAGGAAGCATTATGCTTATGTTATTTGCTATATATTATGCATATATTCTTATATATTAATTTGCAATGTAAAATTTTTTTTCGTATAATAGTACTGTGATAGTGAGGTAATTATATTGAAAAGAAAAGATGCAAAAAAAGTAAAAGATATCGATGGTCTTCATAATATTTTAATTGATTTGAAACCAAGACGATGTGATTCAGATGTTTATATTAATCAAAAAATTGATATGACTAATTTAGTTAAATATATTGAAAAGAAAAAGAAAGAGAATAAAGATTTAAAAATAACTTATTTTCATGCGATGGCAATGGCATTTGCAAAACTTTTTTACAATAACAAATTATTAAATAGATTTATTTGCGACAGAACTACATATGAAAGAAATGATGTTATCATAGCATTTATTGCTAAGATTGCTTTTGATGATAAAAGTGAAGAGGTTATGATAAATATCAAAGTAGATAAAGATGATAATATTTATGATATAAGTAGAAAAATATCTCAAAAAGTAAATAAAATTAGAAATAATAAAGAAGTTAAAAAAGAAAATACTAATAACATTGTTGATATAGTAGGAAAACTTCCTAAAATTATTAGAGTTCCAATTATGGGAATATTTAAATTTTTAGATAAAAAGGGAATGCTTCCTGAATCATTTACAAAAGATAATTTATATTATAGTTCTGTTATTTTATCAAATCTTGGAAATTTAAAAATTGGTTCAATTTATCATAATTTAACTAATTTTGGTACTAGTTCGTTTTTAGCGACGATTGGTTTAATACATAAAGAAACTATAGTAGATGAAAAAGGTAAAGAAAAGATAGTTGATATTTGTGATTTTGGTATTAATTGTGATGAAAGAATTGCTGATGGATATTATTTTGCTAAATCAATAAAAATGTTTGAATATATAATAGAGAATCCTGAATTACTGGAGGATAGAGCTTGTGAAAAAGTTGAAGTTAAAAAATGAAGAAAGGCCATGGATAAAATTCTATAATAAAGATAGGGTTGCACCAAATTTAATTTATAGTAATACATCTATGGTTGGTTATCTATTAGAGGCAGTTTCTAGATTTCCTGAGTATATAGCATATGAATATTATGGAAAGACATGTACTTATAGAGAATTATATGAAAAAATAAGAGAAACTGCTAAGTGTTTAAGAGCACAAGGCGTAAAGGATGGTGACAAAATAACAATTTGTATGCCAAATACGCCAGAAGCAATAATTATGTTTTATGCGACTAATATGGTTGGTGCGATAGCATCTATGGTGCATCCTTTATCTGCAGAAAATGAAATTGAAATATATTTAAATGAATCAGAAAGTACATTATTATTTGTACTTGATATGGTATATGATAAAGTACATAATATTATAGATAACACTAAAATTAAGAAGATAATTATTGGATCTGTAGGTGACAATTTAAAACCTATTAAGAAAATTTTATATAAATATAAGTCACATGGTAAAATACCAAAGATTGAACTTACTGATGATATAATGACTTGGAGAGAATTTTTAAATTATGGATATGATTATGATGGGGAATATGCATCATTAAAAGGTCCAAATGATCCTGCAGTTATATTATATAGTGGTGGTACTAGTGGAGATCCTAAAGGAATACTTTTATCAAACTTAAATTTAAATTCACTTGCATTACAATGTCATAAGATGATAAATGTTGCGAATGAAGGTACTTCAATATTATCAATTTTACCAATATTTCATGGTTTTGGATTAGGTGTTTGTATTCATACACCTTTATGTTGCGGTATGAAAATAATCTTAGTACCAGATTTTTCTCCTAAAAACTTTTTAAGTGATATTAAGAAATATCAACCTAATTTAATTTGTGGAGTACCATCTTTATTTGAATCACTTGCCAAAAATACTAAGATTGGAAAGCATGATCTTGCGAGTATAAAATGTCTAGTATCAGGTGGAGACTTTATGTCAGGAGATTTAAAAAGGGCAATTGATGATTGTTTACATGAACATGGATCTGATGCAGAAGTTTTGGTTGGTTATGGATTAACCGAGTCAACCGCAGCGACTTGTGTTTCTTTAAATGGTATGTACAAAGATAATTCTATTGGTGTACCTTTTCCTGATACATATTATAAAATAGTGGCAATAGGTACTAATGAAGAAGTCCCATATGGTACTGATGGTGAAATATGTATTAGTGGACCTACCGTAATGATGGGATATATTAATAATATAAACGAAAATTTGAAAGCATTAAGAGAACATGATGATAAAAGAGTATGGTTACATACTGGTGACATAGGATATATGGATGCTGATGGTTTTGTATTTTTTAGACAAAGAATTAAAAGAATGATTGTTTCTAATGGATACAATTTATATCCAACATATATAGAAAATGTTTTAAATACATATCCTGATGTGTTAACTAGCGTTGTTATTGGTATTCCTCATCCTAAAAGAGTACAAGTTGCAAAAGCATATATAGTATTAAAAGATGGAATTAAACCTACTAAGGAAATTGAAAAGAAAATTAAAAATCATTGTGAAGTTAATTTAGCTAAGTATTCTCTTCCATATGAATATGAATTTAGAGAATCATTACCTAAGACATTAGTTGGTAAAGTTGCATATAAAAAATTAGAAAAAGAAAACACAAAAGAATAAAATTGTGTGTAAAAATAAAATGTTTTTAAGGAGCAAGTATGAAAAAATATGATGTTGTTATAGTAGGAGCAGGCCCTGCTGGGTTATTCGCTGCGTATGAATTAGTTGAAAATAATAAAAAAATAAAAATTGCTATTATTGATAAAGGACATAGAGCAGAATCTAGAATGTGTCCGATGAAAGTAAATGGTGGAAAGTGTGTTAATTGCAAAACTTGTCAAATATTATCTGGATATGGTGGTGCCGGAACATTTTCTGACGGAAAACTTAATTTCATACCAAAACTTGGTAAGAGTGATTTATTTAAATATATGAGTCAAAGTGAAGCAAATAAATTAATAGATGATACAGAAAAAATATTTAATAAATTTAAAATGGATAGTGATATATATCC
>CAVBMP010000188.1:0-4161 GCA_963596555.1 Bacteroides helcogenes | reverse complement strand
CACCCCCCCCCCTAGTCAATTTACAAATGTTTGACATAATTTATTCTGGAAAATATAACATTAATTTTAACTTTATGTTTTCCTGTAGAAAAATATAAATTGACATTTAAATGATAAAGGTATATAATGTATTTGGGTGAATAATTATGATTAAAAGAGAAAAATATCTATCACAAATTAGAGATTTTTATGACAAAGATTTAATAAAAGTAATAATAGGAATTAGACGTTCTGGAAAGTCAGTATTATTAAAACAAATAATAAATGAATTAGAAGACAATGGTATAGATAAAGATCATATAATATACATTAATTTTGAAGATGTAAAATATGCTAAAATAACAAATTATCTAGAATTAAATGAATATGTACAATCTAAGATAAAAGATAAAGAAAAATATTATTTATTCTTTGACGAAATACAATTAGTAGAAAAATGGGAAAAAGTTATAAATTCATTCAAAGCAACATTAAATTCATCAATATTCATTACTGGATCAAATTCCAAATTACTATCAGGTGAACTTGCTACTCTACTATCAGGAAGATATATATCATTTAAAATGGCACCATTTAACTTTAAAGAAGTAGTTGAATTAAAAAAATTAAAATCACCAGAAGAAATAAAAAAAGAATTTTTAGATTATATTATTTGGGGTGGAATGCCTCAAAGATTTGAGTTTGAAAATAAAGAATCAACAAGAGCATTCTTAACAGATATTTTTAATTCAATAGTATTAAAAGATATAATCAAAAGATATAATATTAAAAATATAACAATATTTGAAAGAATAATAGAATATTTGGTAACTAATCCTTCTCAGTCTTTTTCACCAAAAAATATGTTATCAGAGTTTGAAAAAGAAAAGATACCAGTTTCATCAAAAACAGTTTATGATTGTTTGAGTTACGCTGAAGCTTCAATGTTGATGACAAAAGTATCAGAATATGATATTCGTGGTAAAAGAATATTATCTAGAAAGGATAAATACTACTTAACTGATTTAGGATTAGGTCAAGTATTAAACGTCAACAAAAAGCCACAATATGGTGCATATTTAGAAAATATAGTTTATAATGAATTAATTTATAGAGGATACGAAGTAAGCATTGGTAATAACAATGGAAAAGAAATAGATTTTGTTGCTACTAAATATGATAAAAAAGAATATTATCAAGTTTGTTATTACTTAGCAGATGAAAATGTCACAAGAAGAGAATTCGATGCTTTTTCAGGTATAGATGATAACTATCCTAAATACGTTTTATCAATGGATGAACTTGATTTCTCACAAAATGGTATTATTCATAAAAATATTATTGATTGGTTATTAAACTAAAATAAAATCCTTACTATTCATAATAAAGATTAGTAAGTTTTTTTTATTTTATAAAAATAATTTATCATTAAAAAACAGATAACTACTCTTTTTGTATTTATCTGCTTTTAATATTATTCTATATTAACCATTAATTCTTAACTGTGAATCTTAATGTATCAGGTATACCAGTAACAGTTGAATCATTAAATTTAGAAGCAATATCACTGTTTTTAACATAACCAGTTGTTGCTTTAGCATCTTTGAACATGCCTTTTAAATAAACGTCGTCTTTAATACTTGATATATTAAAATTACTTAAATCTAATGTTTTTGCTTCGCTTCCTTCAAACATACTACTCATATTATTAACTTGATCAGTTTTAAAATTTTCTCCTAAAATTATTGTTTTTGCTTTTGAATAATAGAAGAATACTGACATACTAATTGCATTTCTAGTATCAAAACTACTTAAATCTAAAATATCAGTATTAGTAAGTGAAAACATTCCTCCGATATTATGAACATTTTTTGTATTAAATTTAGATACATCTATTACAGTTGAACTACATCTATTAAACATATTTGACATATCTTTAACATTTCTAGTATCAAATGAATCTAAACCTTTTATTTCACCACCACATTCATTAAACATTCCATTCATATTTGTTACATTTATAGTATCGAAATCAGTTACATCTAATATAACATTTGTTCCATCAGAATTCTTAGTATTAAGAGTTTTATAAAACATTTTTTCCATATCTACTACATTACTTGTATTTATATTTGTTAAATCTATAGAAACTGCTTGACTTCCCATAAACATGTTACTCATAAACATTACAGGTTTATTATCAATATATGTACATGGTATATCTGTTACTGGATCTTTAGAATTCTTATTTGTTAGAATAACTCCCCAACCATCCTCTGGTTGATCTTGCCAAGTATTATTTGCATATTTTTTCTTATATTTATATGTATAAAATTCATCAGTGAATTCAGTTGATGATGAGGTAGTTTTACAATATTTAACATTACATTCTCCATCATGTACATCATCTATTGTTATATCATTAACATCACTATATTTTCCACTAATACAATAACTACTATTGCTTACTTGAAATTTTATTATATGTCCATCTTCATCTAATCTTATTTTATAATCAATATCATTATCACTTGATAAAGACAATTTATTATTTTCTTTAGTTATATTTGAAACAACATTTCCTTTTACTCTTTCGTTTACAAACTTTCTATTTGCTTCTTTGTATATGTTTTTTGCTTCTGATAAAAACACATCTTTCTTTGAATCATTAAATATTTTTATTACATTTGGAAGTACTAATGTTATAAGTATTGCTAAAATTGCTATTACTGCTAATAACTCTACTAATGTAAAACCTTTATTCTTCATACCTTACTCCTATATTAATAAAATAGAAAAGTTATAACTTCTCTATTATTTCTAATAATTCATCTTCACTATGAAATCCCACTACTTCTTCTTGCTTTTCACCATCTTTAACAAATATTAAAGTTGGAACACTCATTATTCTATATTTACTTGTTAATTCTGGAAACTTATCAATATCTATTTTTATAATATCTATTTTATCGCTTATTGTTTCTAATACTGGTGTTAACATTTTACATGGTCCACACCACTCTGCATAAAAATCAAGTAAATGAGTTCCTTCTTTTATAAGTTCATCTAAATTATTTTTTTCTAAATGTATCATTAATTTAATTTTCCTTTCTCTTTTAATAAATTAATATTATCTTCTGATATTATATCATATTTAATAAATAATTTTATTGCTTCATCATTAAATACTTTTTTATTATTTTTATATTTATCAGCAAGATCATCTATTTCATAAACAGCATCTCTTATACCTTCAGTTGCCTTACTCATAAATGGTGTATTATCTAGTATAAAATTGCCTAATTTAGAATCATTCATACCTGTTATATTTAAGAATGGTTGATTTAATGTAAATAGTACTATAAATACTATAATATATCCTTCTATCGCTCCTAAAACAGCTCCACCTATTTTAGAGAAGAATCCTAATATTATAGTTGCTTTTAATATTGTTTCTATTATACCTGTTAATTTAAGTATTATTCTAAGTATTAAATAAATAACTGAGAAAACTACTAAGAATGCTATTAATTCATAAACTAATATATTTAAAGCAGATACTCCTTCTAGTGGTCCATGAAAATTAAAGAATGGTAAATACTTATACATAAATGTCGCTAAATAATCTTTTAAATGAAAAGATATTATAAGTACTAATATTATACCAACTAAATAAACTGTTTCTTTAATAAGACCTCTTCTTAGTCCTCCCATCGCACCAAGAATTATACATATTATTATTATCGCATCAACTATATTCATACTTCACCTCTATTTTATTATATATGGAGTTTTTATACTTCCATCTCCACTTGTATATTTAACATCAGATTTTAGTGTTATAACAGGTCTAACTGCATATTTCTCACTAACATTTTTAGGAATTAACTTTCCTTTACTTACAATATAATTATATGAATAATTACCATTATAATATGCAGGTGTCATAGTCCAATAATCACTATTTGTATTTAAATAAGAATTGTTTCCTATAATACTCACTTCATCAGCAGTAAGTAAACCAATCGGATAATTAAGAGCATTATTACCACCATTTAACTTAATACTGAATCTATCAGATACGTTATAACAATTCAATGTTGGTTTAGAATCAATAGATATATTTTTAAATGAACTATATCCTGTATTAATATTAGTATATCCACTTGTACCATATAATGT
>CAVBMP010000187.1:0-2375 GCA_963596555.1 Bacteroides helcogenes | reverse complement strand
CTATTAACCATATTGAAAAAGTATATTCACTTCCATAAAATAATGATTTTATAGAATCCTTTAATACCAATGATGCCATTAATATCATTGAAATACTTATTAACATAGAATAAATATATTCAGCTTTACCATGTCCTAGATTATGATCATCATCTGCTTTTTTACTTGATATTTTATTGCCAATATAAGTCATAAGAGATGAAAATATATCACCTGCGCTATTAAAAGCATCCGCTATCATTGCTTGACTTCCACTTAAAAATGCAACTATTCCTTTAATAGTAAGTAAAAACAAATTACCAGTTATTCCAAGTATACTTGCGATTTTAGTACTCTTAAATCTATCCATAATCCCTCCATAATATTTTATTCAAAATATTTAATAGTGAATACAGTTCCTATTTTACTAGAACTTTTAACACTTATACTACCATTATCTTTTTCTATTATTGACTTAGCAAGAGCAAGTCCTATACCTACACTATCTTTACTTGAATTTTCTCCTTTATAAAATCTTTCAAATATATGAGGTAAATCTTTTTCACTTATTCCAGAGCCATTATCTCTAATAACTATTCTTGAATATACTTTATTTTTAGTGTAATTGATTTCAACTATTCCACCTTCACTACTATGTTCAATTGAATTTTTAAGTATGTTACCTATAGCTTCAATTTGCCACATTTCATCACATATTAATGTTGATGAGTCATCTCCACTTATTTTAACACTAACATTTTTTAAATCACTTAATGCATTTACTTTATCATATGCAGAATATATAATATCATGAAGTTTAACTTCCTTTTTACTAAACTTAACTACATTCGCATCAAACTTAGATAATTTAAGTAAATTTTGAACTAAGAAATTCATATTGATTATTTCTCTTTTAATACCAATCAAAAATTTATTTCTAGTACTCTCATCCATATTTGGACTTTCAAGTATATTATCTATCATAATAGTAATACTTGTAAGAGGGGTTTTTAATTGATGTGATATATCACTTAATGAATCTTTTAATTTTATTTTATCCTTTAATGAGTTATCACTTTCACTTCTAAGCATTATAGTAAATTTATATATTTCACTCTTTAGTGAAGATAATTCATCTTCATCATAATTTTCAATTTCTAATTTATAATTTCTATTATTTATTTTAGATATTAACTGAACTATATTATCAATTTTCTTTCTTCTCTTAACATTTTTATATAGAAAGTATCCACTAGTTATTAACATTATAATTATAATTAATACAATGTCAGTTATTAAATATTTCATAAATAATGTATCATTCTTATCAATAGAAGAGTTATTTTCATCAATACCATATTTTTCTAATATATCTGAATCATTAGACTTACTGTTTAACAAAGATACTATTTCATTTTCGCTAATATCAGGGTATTTTGATAACACTTCATTAACAATAGAATTTATTTTATTATTATATTCTTTAACATAAGATTTATATTGATAAGTTAAATTAAAAGAGAATAATACTACTGTTAATAGTATTATCATTAAAGAAAATAAAATTGATTTTTTATCATATTTTTTACTCATCTATTCTATACCCTAATCCTTTAATAGTAACGATTATATCACTACCTAATTTCTCTCTAATTCTTTTCATATAAACAGTAACAGTATTATCATTAACATCATTTCCTGTCCATTCCCAAATATTCTCGATTATCTTATCTCTACTTACTACTTTGTTAATATTATTAAATAATAAGTTCAATATTTTTAATTCTAAACTTGTAAGATTGATTACTTTATCATTTTTATAAACTATCATTTTATTCATATCAAATGTAATATCTTTTACTTTGATAGTTTTTTTATTTAATATTCTATTTAACCTAGCAATTAGTTCTAAAGTTCTAAATGGTTTAGTAATATAATCACTTGCTCCCATCTCAAATGCTTTAACTATATCTTCTTCTGCATCATTAGCAGTTAAAAATATAGTTGGTATATCTTTAATCATAATATGATGTTTATATAAGTCAAATCCATTCCCATCAGGCAAAGTCACATCAAGTATCGCAGCGTCTACCTTATTATAATCTAAATATTCTATAGATTCTTTAATACTTGATTTACTTACTAAATCAATACTATTCGTACCAAAAGAATACTCAAGACTTTCTCTTATATTTGAATTGTCTTCTACTAATAATACTTTCATATAAATCCTTTCTTAATAATTATAACACAATAAAAGGACGATTATGTCCTTATATGTTTTCATTTCTTATATTTTCTATAATATTTTGTTCACTAACTTTACGTATTGAAAATCTCATTATAATAAATACTAGAATAAATACAGCTATGATACTTATTATAATACCTCCAAC
>CAVBMP010000186.1:0-2604 GCA_963596555.1 Bacteroides helcogenes | reverse complement strand
AATATATAATAAGTAAAGTAAGAGTAAAGGAGTATAAAGAAAGATGAATAAAAAAATATTAATAATTTTAATAGTGGTGGTTGTATTAGGAATAACAGAGTTATTAGCACTAACAGTTTTTAAATCTGGTAAGAATATTGCTACTGCTGATGCAGAATGTTTTAAAGTTGATAGTGAGAAAAATGAAATAACAGATTATAAAGAGATATGTGGAAATGAATTAAAAATACCAGAAGATATTAAAGGAGTAAAAATAAAGAAAATAGGTAATAATGCATTTAGTAAAAAAGGATTAACAACAGTAATATTACCAAAAGGAATAGAAGAGATAGGAATAAGCGCATTTAGTGATAATGAAATAGAAATACTTGATATTCCAGAAACAGTAAAAACAATAAAACCATTAGCATTTGAAAATAATAAAATTAAAAAATTAAAAATACCAGAAAGTGTATTAAATATTGGCTTTAAAGCATTTAATAATAATCAAGTAAGTGGAGATGATGCATTTATTTATCAAAGAACAGAAAGTGGAATAGATAATACAATGTTAATAGGATATGCAGGAAAGAAAAGAGAAAATATAAAAGTACCAGAAGAAGTAGATTATTTATATTTATATGCATTTGCAGATTGTAATATAAAGAGTATAAAGTTAAATGATAAATTAGAAAGAATTGAAACAGGAGCATTTGAAAATAATAATTTAACTAGTATTGAAATACCACAAAATGTAATAGTAGTAAATAGAAATGCATTCGCAGGAAATAATGGATTAAAAGAAATTAAAGTAAAAGGTAAAAAGAGTTTAAGTGACTTTAGTATGTTTAATACAGATGAATTAGATACAGCAATAATTACTTTTGAATAAAATACAAAAAAATATTAATAAGATAGTTTTATCTATCTTATTTTATGCAATATAAAAAGAAAAAATAAATATAGTATGAGGTACTAAGATGAATAATAAAAGAAAAGAAGGATTTACACTTGTAGAGTTACTAGCAGTAATTGCAATAATAGCTATATTAGTAGTAATGGCATTACCAGCAGTATTAAAAATGGTAAATCAAGCAAAAAGAGCACTTTTTAGACAAACAGCATATTCATATATAGGCGCAGCAAAAGATAAATGTATGAGTGAGAATATAAAAGGTGAAAGTGATACATTTACATATATGAGTGAAGATGGTGTTATAGATACAGGGAAAGAATTTAAAAAATATATAACAGGAGCGGAACCAGATAAAGTACAATTAAGTACAACACCAAAATGTTCAAGTACAATAGCAATCTATGATAAGAATATGAAACTATGTGCATTTAAAGATTATGATATGGAAGAAGTATTATTAGCAGATGTATCAGATAGTAGTAAGTGTGAAATAGGAAAAGAAATAAAAGATGATTCAGCACCAATATTTACAGGATATTCATGTAGTAACCCAGGAGATATAAAAATAACAGAAGAAAAATATTTTACATTTGATCAAACAACAGGAACAATAACAGGATATAGTGATGAAGGTCCAAAAGATATAATAATACCATGTCAAATAGGCGGTAAGGATGTAACAACAATAGGGCGATACGCATTTCAATCGAAGAATTTGACTAGTGTAATAATGCCAGATACAATAACAATTATAAATTTTGGAGCATTTAGAAATAATAAATTAACAAAATTGGAATTAGGAAATAGTGTAGAGACAATAAATAGTCAGGCATTTGAAAGAAATCAATTAACGGAATTAGTATTACCAGATAGTTTAAAGACTATAGCAAATGGTGGGAATGATTCGAATAATGTTCAAACACCACATGGAGCATTTTTAGGAAACAAATTAACAAAAGTAACATTTGGAAGTGGAATAGAACATATAGGCGTATATGCATTTTATAATAATTCAATAGTAGAATTAAATTTAAATCGAGCAGAAAAATTAAAAACAATAGGTAGATCTGCATTTGGTAGTAATAAGATAACAAATTTGAATTTAAATAATTCAATAAATTTATCAATGATTGAAAGCAATGCATTTTCTGGTAATAAATTAACATCATTAAAGTTTAATGGTTCGAACTTAACAATAGGTTCGGGAGCATTTTATGGAAATCTAATAGAAGAACTAGAATTAAAAGGAACAATAACTTCGGTTGGAGTAGATGCATTTAAGGAAAATCAAATGCCAGATGAAGGGGCATATATCTATGGAAGCTATAGTGATGGTAAACCGACAAGCACAACATTAACAAGTTATGCGGGAGCGAATCGAAACAATATAATAATACCAGATGAAATAACAACAATAACTGCGACATTTAATAATTTAGGGTTAAGTGGAACATTTGATAGTGGAGATGGATTAACAATTATAAAAGATGGTATGTTTCAATCTAATGCATTAACAAAAGTAATAATAGGGAATTCAGTAACTTCAATAGGACGCTATGCATTTTCGGGTAACAAAATAGAAAATGTAATAATAGGGAATTCAGTAAAAACAATAGGTTATTCATCATTTAGCAGTAACAAGATAACGAAACTAGAATTAGGAAATAGTGTAGAGACAATAAATAGTCAGGCATTTGAAAGAAATCAAT
>CAVBMP010000185.1:0-2229 GCA_963596555.1 Bacteroides helcogenes | reverse complement strand
TAATAAAGGAGTTGAAAAAATGGATTTAAAGAATAAAGATTTTTTAAAATTATTAGATTTTAATGAAAAAGAAATTAGATATTTATTAGATATGTCAAAGAGTTTTAAAGAAAAGAAACATAAAGGATTAGAACATCAATATTTAAAAGGTAAAAATATTGCGATAATATTTGAAAAAGATTCTACAAGAACAAGATGTTCATTTGAAGTTGCTGCTTATGACTTAGGTATGCATGTTACATATTTAGGACCAACTGGTAGTCAAATGGGTAAGAAAGAAAGTATTGCTGATACTGCTAGAGTATTATGTAGAATGTATGATGGGATTGAATATCGTGGTTTTGATCAAACTATTGTTGAAGAACTTGCTAAATATTCAAGTGTACCTGTATGGAATGGATTAACAAATGAGTTTCATCCAACTCAGATGTTAGCAGACTTTATGACAATGGAAGAAGAATTCGGTCATCTTAAAGGATTAAAATTAGTATTCTGTGGAGATGCTAGAAATAATGTTGGTAATTCATTAATGGTTATGAGTGCTAAGTGCGGTGTTAATTTTACATGTTGTGCACCTAAGGATTTATGGCCAGAAGAAGAACTTACTAAAAAATGCCAAGAAATAGCTAAGAAAAACGGTTGTGTTATAGAAAGAACAGAAGATATATTAGAAGGTGTTAAAGATGCTGATGCTGTATATACTGATGTTTGGGTATCTATGGGAGAACCAGTTGAAAAATGGAAAGAAAGAATAGATTATTTAAAACCATATCAAGTAAATGATAAAGTTATGTCTCAAGCTAAGGATAGTGCAATATTCTTACATTGTTTACCATCATTTCATGATTTAAATACTACTATTGGAAAAGATATACATGAGAAATATGGTCTAGAATCAATGGAAGTAACTGATGATGTATTTAATGGAAAACATTCTAGAGTATTTGATGAAGCAGAGAATAGAATGCATACTATTAAAGCTGTGATGTATGCTACTTTAAAAAAATAGGTATATATGAAAAAAACTAAACTTGTATTAATAATTGTATTCATTATACTTCTTGTATTATCTGCTTTAATATATATAGATTATTTTATAGTTAAAGAAAAAAATACAACTCCTAAAATATCTTTAGTAGAAGAAGATAAAGAGTTTTATGTATATAAAGCATTGTTCTATAAAGTTTGGAAGTGTAAAAGTGATGATTCAATTATTATAGGAGATTATAAAGATCCTGATGCGATATGTAAAACTAATTATGAATTTAATAATGGTTTTTATACAAATAAAAATGGTTTAAAAATATCTAAAAAGGATTTATATATGCTTACACTTACTGGAATTTATACACATGATATGGTTGAAAAAATGGTTACTAATGAAGATATTAATTCTGCTTTATATGTAGTTTCAAAATATGAAATGCTTGAATATAATAATGTTATGTCAGAAAATGGTAGTAAACTTAAAAGTTCAGATGGATTTGAAATAGTAGTTTTTCCAACTTTTGAATATAACGAAAAGACTGATTCTTATAAATGGACTTATGACAATAAAAATACAAATAATTATTATTGTTTAGATAAGAAAAATGAATTATATTCTAAATATACTGGTAATGTGTGTGGTGAATTTGTTAAATTGTCATTGGATGAAAAATGGTGTGGTCTATATAAAAATTCAACATTGTCATCAAATAAAGAAATAAGCAAATATTGTAAAAATTAGGCTTATTTCTTTTAACTTGTTAAAATACATCTAACATGTTATAATGGATAAGGTGAAAAGTATGAAACAAAGAGTTATAAGTGCGATTGTAGCATTATTAATAGTTATACCTTTGATAGCAATCGGAGGTTATACATTTTATTGTGGTTTATCTATAATAGGTGTTATTGGATTCTATGAAATGATAAAATGTAGAAGTAAATATAAAAAAGTTCCTAATATTATAAATTATTTTGCAGTAATATGTTTTGCACTAATAATGGAATCATCTTTAATAGAATTTAGTATTGAAAAAATATTTATATTATGTGTTATGATGATGCTTATTCCATTAATATTTATAACTGATAGAGAAAAGTATTGTGTTGAAGATGCATTTTATTATATAGGAGTTGTATTATTTTTAGGACTAGCATTTAATTATATTATGATTATGAGAGATTTGTCATTGAATTATTTTATTTATGTTATATTAATAACAATATCAACTGATACATTTG
>CAVBMP010000184.1:0-4961 GCA_963596555.1 Bacteroides helcogenes | reverse complement strand
ATAATGTAAACCTCCTTTATGAAATAATTCCACTTTCATTTTAGAATAAAGAAAATAACAAAAGAAATGAAAAGTTATTTCTTTTTTTTTAAAGTATGTTATAATTGTAATATAGAATAATAGGAGGGAAATATGTATCCAATAAATGTCAAAAGTGAAATTAATCCTTTGAAAAAAGTATTAGTTCATAGACCTGGAAAAGAGTTGTTAAACTTGACTCCTGATAGTTTAGGAAGATTATTATTTGATGATATTCCATACTTGCCAGTTGCTCAAGAAGAACATGATGAATTTGTAAGAATACTTAAAGATAATGGAGTAGAAGTTGTATATTTAGAAGATTTAATGACAGAAGTACTTGATTTAGATCCTTCAATAAGAGAAAGATTTATAACTCAATTTATTTATGAAGCTGGTATTAAAACGCCTAAATATCGTAGTATTGTGTACGATTATCTATCTTCAATTGAAAGTAATAGGCTTTTAGTATTAAAGACTATGGAAGGTATTGTTAATAATGAAGTAATTAAAGCTAAAGCTAAGAAAGGTAAGAGTTTAGTTGATTCTATAAAAGAGGATACTGCTTTTGTAGTAGATCCAATGCCTAACTTATATTTTACAAGAGATCCATTTGCTTCAATAGGTAACGGTATTTCACTAAATAGAATGTATTCTGTAACTAGAAATAGAGAAACTATTTATGCTGAATATATTTTTGAATATCATCCTGAATATAAGGATAAAGTAGATAAATATTTTGATAGATATTCAGAAAATCATATTGAGGGAGGAGATATTTTAAATTTAAATCAACATATTTTAGCAGTCGGTATTTCTCAAAGAACCACACCATCTGCGATAGAAGAATTAGCATACAAAATATTTGCAGATAAAGATGCTAAAATTGATACTATATTAGCATTTGATATTCCTGAGTGTCGTGCATTTATGCATTTAGATACAGTATTTACTCAAATAGATAAAGATAAATTTACATATCATCCTGGTATTATGGGTAAATTAAAAGTATATGAAATTACTAGTGATGGTGAAGGTGGATTAAATGTTAAAGAGAAAAATGCATCATTAGAAAGAATATTAGAAGAATACTTAGGAAAGAAAATTACTTTAATTCCATGTGCTGGTGGAGACCCAATTGGTGCTGAAAGAGAACAATGGAATGATGGAAGCAATACATTATGTATAGCTCCAGGAGTAGTAATTGTATATGATAGAAATAATGTCACTAATGAATTATTAAGGTCTAATGGAATAAAGGTACTTGAAATGCATAGTGCTGAATTATCAAGAGGTAGAGGTGGTCCTAGATGTATGTCTATGCCACTTGTAAGAAGTGATAAAGCATGAAAAGTATCGTTGTTGCCTTAGGTGGAAATGCTCTTGGTAACAATCCTACTGAACAATTAAAGTTAGTTAAAAACACTGCTAAGTCTATAGTTGATTTAGTAAGTGAAGGATATAATGTAGTAGTTTCACACGGAAATGGTCCTCAAGTAGGGATGATAAATCTAGCATTTGAAAACTCTTCTAAGGAAGAGGGAATGTGTGATATGCCATTTCCTGAATGTGGTGCTATGTCGCAAGGATACATTGGTTACCATTTGCAACAAGCTATTCAAGATGAATTAAGGGCAAGATCTATTAATAGAAACTGTGCTACTGTTATTACACAAGTACTAGTTGATAAAAAAGATCAAGCTTTTAATAATCCAGAGAAACCAATAGGAACGTTTTATACTGAGGAGGAAGCTAAGAAAATAGAAAAATCTAAAGGATATACGTTTATTGAAGACTCTGGAAGGGGTTATAGGAGAGTAGTACCTTCTCCAAAACCTAAAGAAATAATAGAACTTGGTTTAATTAAAGACCTGTTAAATCAAGGCAATATTGTTATCGTATCAGGTGGTGGTGGAATACCTGTAGTAAAAGAAGGAAAGGAACTTAAAGGAGTAGCTGCTGTTATTGATAAAGATAGATCATCTGCTTTACTTGCAAAAGAGTTACATGCGGATATATTACTTATCTTAACTACAGTTGAAACTGTATCAGTAAAATATAATACAGTTGATCAAATTAATTTAAGAGAACTTGATTCTACTACTGCTAAAAAATATATGAAGAGTGGTGAATTCAAAAAAGGAAGTATGCTTCCTAAAGTTGAATCATGTGTAGACTTTTGTGAAAGTACTGGTGGAATTGGTATTATCACATCATTAGAGTGTGCACTTCTTGCTTTAAATAATGAAACAGGTACAATTATAAGAAGTAGTCAAAAAGGAGGAAAAAGAATGGCTAAAACAAAGAAAAAGAAAGAAAGAATGTCTGCATTTAGTATTATTTTCTTATTAATTATAGCACTTGCAGTATTTACATATTTCTTACCATCTGCTAGTTTTGATTCTGCTGGTGAAATAATTAATGGTTCTGGTGTAGTAAAAGCTAAATTATCAGATGTATTAATGTCACCAATAAATGGTTTTGAAAATGCGGTGGATGTAGCAATATTTGTACTTATACTTGGTGGATTCTTAGCTATAGTACAAAAAACAGGGGCGCTTGAAAATGGTATTAAGGTCTTAGTAAAAAAATTAAAAGGAAAAGAATTAATATTAATTCCAATATTAATGACAATATTCTCAATAGGTGGTACAACTTATGGTATGCTTGAGGAAACAGTTGGTTTCTATGCATTACTTGCATTTACTATGGTAGCCGCAGGAATGGATACAATTGTTGCATCTGCAGTAGTATTATTAGGCGCAGGTAGTGGTGTTTTAGGTTCAACTATTAACCCATTTGCAACAGGTGCAGCAGTAGCTGCATTACCAGATGGTTTGGCAGCAAATCAAGGAATATTAATTGCATTAGGTGCTATCCTATGGTTAGTATCATTAGGAATATCAATTTACTTTGTTATGAGTTATGCTAAGAAAGTAAAAGAAGATAAAGGTTCTACATTCTTATCATTACAAGAACAAAAGAAAATGGAAAAATTCAAAGAAAAGAATCCAGTTGATAATGTAGTTTTAACTGGTAGACAAAAAATAACATTATGGATTTTTGGATTAACATTCTTAGTAATGATTATTGGATTTATTCCATGGGGTGAATTTAATGTAAGCATCTTTAGTGGATGGACATCTTATTTAACTGGAGCTGCTTTCGGAGATTGGTGGTTCTATGATGCAGCACTTTGGTTCTTAGTATCTGGAATTGTTATTGGTTTAATTAATAAATTTACTATTAACGAAATAATAGATGAAGTTATTAATGGTGCTAGAGATATATTATCAGTAGTATTCATAGTAGCAGTTGCTCGTGGAGTTAGTGTTCTTATGAGTAAAACATATTTAGATAATTATATTATTTATAATGTTGCTGATATGTTAGAGGGTACACCAGTAGCATTATTTACACCATGTAACTTTATATTGCATATAATCTTATCAGTACTTGTTCCATCATCATCTGGACTTGCTACTATATCTACACCAATTATGGCTCCACTAGCATTCCAACTTGGTTATAGTGTAGAAACAACTATTATGACATTTGTTGCTGCTAATGGATTAGTAAACTTAATTACACCAACTTGTGGTGCAATAATGGGTGGTCTTGCTCTTGCTAAAGTTAACTATACAACTTGGGTAAAATGGGCAACTAAGGTAGTAGTTCTAATTGGACTTGCAAGTATGTTGATATTAACATTTGCATCAGTTATATTATCTTAGTAAATATTATTAAAATATAAAACTAGCAAAAAATAATTAACGTCAAAGTTAATTATTTTTTTATATCATGTAAATATTGTCTGTTACTTCTGAACCAGCAGATTCTAACTTTTGAATTCTTACATCTAAGTTTTTTATTTGTCTTTCTAATTTACTTATTCTATCCTCATAATCATTACTATAATTTTGATTTGAGTTTTGATTATAATTATTAGGTATTATATTAGGACCATATGCTTGATATTGACTATTTATATTATAACCACTAGGAGGTATAAAAGCACCTGGAGCAGAATAACTTTGATTTACATTTTGATAAAACATATTTCTATCATTCATTTTTTTCACCTAATATAGTATATGACAAAGCACTATATTTAGTGTATAATATATTCGAGGTGTGAAAATGAGACTTAAACATATAAAAGATGCAGATAAAATTATTATGTCATCACCATATTTAGTTAAAAACCCATGTGATTATAAAGGCAAATGGAATAAATTATTTAACAATGATAATAAAATAAAAATAGAAGTAGGTACTGGAAAGGGTAAATTCATAATATCAAAGGCACTTGAAAATCCAAATACAAATTATATTGGTATTGAAAAATATGATAGTCCTTTAGTATCAGCAGTTAAGAAGTTAGAATCTTTAGAATTAAATAATTTAAAATTGATATGTTTTGATGCATTTAATATAAATGATTTGTTTGAACATGAGATTGATAAAATATATCTTAATTTTTCTGATCCATGGCCTAAGAAAAGACATGAGAAAAGAAGATTATCATCTAAAATATTCTTAGAAAAATATGATAATATATTTAAGAATGAAAAGAAAATAGAAATGAAAACAGATAATGATGAATTATTTGAATACTCAACTGAATCATTTTTAAATTATGGATATAAAATTATTAAATGTGATACTAATTATTTTGATAAGTTTACTACAGAGTATGAGGATAAATTTATTTCTAAAGGTAAAAATATTAATTATATTTTTGTTGTTAAAGAATAAATAATTTGTTATAATTTTTAGTATAGGAGATGGATATGTATAAGAAAGTAATTATAATGTTTTGTTTGTTTTTATTTACTGGATGTAGTGCTTATTCTTTGAATAATTTATCAAATGAAGATATTATAAAATTAACTATAAATGAAGATAATAAATTATATAACGTTAATAATAAAGGTTATAGA
>CAVBMP010000183.1:0-6029 GCA_963596555.1 Bacteroides helcogenes | reverse complement strand
GTATTAATTATGATTATTTAATACTTAATCATGGAGCATTAGTAATCTAAAAAGATAATACTCCTCTATTTCATTACAAACTTAATAGAAATGATTTATTAGATGTAAATGATTATTTAAATGAATTAAATCCTAAAGATATATTTTATTCATATTATTTAGAAGATACTAGAGATATAAATAATCCTGATATTTCAAAAGTAACAGTGACACTTAAATCAAATTTAAATAATTTCAAAAACACAATAGCGGATGTAGTTAAAAAATATAATAAAAAATTCAATATTTATTTTACTCAGAAATATGAAATAGAAATTATTTCAAAAGATACAAATAAATCTCAAGCATTAAACTTATTAATGAAAAAAGCAAATTTTAATAAAGAAAATATTTATACTATCGGAGATAGTTATACTGATATTGAAATGATACATGATTATAATGGTGCTTGTATGGAAAATTCTATTGATATTTTAAAGAATGATAAAAATATTATTAAATATAAATCTGTATATGAATACATAAACAAAATAATAGGCAACTAATTTGCAAATTAGTTGCTTTATGTTATAATATAGTCCATACAAAGGACTTGTAAATTATGAAAAGCAAACAACTTAAAAAAAGTATTAGAAGTAAAATGATACCAATCACTAAAAGACTGAATACAGAAAGTGAATTATATCTTTATAATGAAACATTAATAAAACTTTATAATTCTAAAGTGAATTTAGAAGATAAAAAAAGAATATTAGAAAAATTAAGTACTCTTGATGTTAAAGGATGTTTAATACCTAATTATGCTTTATATGAAGGTAATACTTTAAGTGGTATACAAATGGATTATTTATATGACTATGATGCGATTTATGATATATTAAATGATGGAAATTTAGACTTTAATACAAGAAAAATGATTGCTTTTAAAATATGTCAAATTATACTAGAAATTGAAAGTAAAAATGCTATTTATCATGATATACATGAAGATAATATTCTTATCAAAGAAAGCGATATAAAAGTAATAGATATGGATAATATATTATTACCTAATTCTGATAAATATGAATATGAAATAGATAGATTACAATCAAGAAGAAGATTAATTTATTTATGTATGCAGTTATTATTAAATAAAGTTGACTTTAATATAACTGACTTACATGATTCAAGAGCAAAATCAATATATACCCTATCAAGTCCGAAACAAAGAGAACTTTATAGTTTTGCATTTTTAGGTACAGATAATGAAATTAATCCTGTTGACTATTTAGATTATTTTAGTGAAGATTATGTAGAAGGCATAAAGAAAATATTATATTAGAGGTAACAATGAAAAAGAGAATACTACAAGATAAAGATTTTGGAAAATTCAAGCATTTTAATCCATGTGCTCATACTGAAAGTGTTCTATATATTGATAAAAATGAAGTATTAAAAATATTAGATCCAGCACTCGCAGATGACAGAAAAGAAACTATAGAACTTTTAAGTGAAATAGAACATGAACATTGTGTAACACCATTATATTCAATAATAATGGATAATTATTTTAGTGGATATGCGATGAAATATTATAAAAAGTATATTGTTTTAAGTAAAAAGATAATAGATCCAAACATTCCATATAAACAAAGACAAATAATTGCTAGACAGATGTGGGAAATATTAAATTTTTTTAAAGAAATTAATTTTGTATTTATAGATTTACATGAAAATAATGTAATAATCAATGATGAATTTGATTTGCAATTTTTAGATTTAGATAGTGGTTTTTTCAAAATAGCAAGTGACAAAGCCAAATATGATTTAGGAGTATCTTTATCTTCAAAAAGAGCATGTATAATGACTCTTAATATTTTATTTGGTGTAAGACCTACGAGTTTCTATGAAAACTTCGAAAAAAATAGTTCAAAAATTAAAAAAATTATGTCAAAAAAACAAAGAGTTTTATTTGAACATGCATTAGATGATGAAGTAAGAGAATTTAATGGTTTAGAATACATAGATGAATTTGATGAAGAATCTGTTAATCATATTAAAAATAAATTAAAATTAACTCTATATTAAAAGGAATAACTAAAAAATTATTCCTTTTCTTTATATGTAGAATCATATAGATCCATATTATCTTTATCTTCTTTTTCTTTTTTGATTATTATCTCAGGTAAATCAGAATTAGATGAAAGTCCAAAATAATCAAGAAATTCATTAGTAGTTTTGTATAAACTAGGTTTACCTATTGTATCTTTTTTACCACATATTTTAATAAAACCACGAGCAAGCAATCTTCTAACTATTTGAGAACTATTAACTCCCCTAATCTCATCTATTTCTATTCTAGTTATTGGTTCATTATATGCGATTACAGCAAGTACCTCTAACGCAGCATTAGAAAATCCATTACTTTTAGTATCAGTTACAAGTTTTTCATAATACTCTTTATGTTCTTCCTTAGTAGTAAGTTTAAATGCATTGCCTAAAAATGATATTCTAAGACCACGACCTTCATCATCATAATCTTTTTTAAGTTCCATTAAACTATTTTTAACATCTTCAATACCTATATTAAGTATATTAGATATTTCTTGTAATGAAATACCTTCATCCCCTACTATAAAAAGTATACCTTCTATTACAGCTTTATAATTCACGTTAATCAACTCTTTCTAAATAAATATCTGAAAAATTATTATCTTGTTTTAAAGTTATTTCTCTATTTTTAGCCATTTCAAGAACAGATAAAAAAGTAACAACTACATAAGATTTACTAAAGTCATCAAAAAGAGAAGTAAATTTTACTTTCTTTTGATCTTTAAGTATCTCTCTTATTTTAACAACTCTTTCTTTAACTGACAACTCTTTTCTAGCAATTTTTGTATTTAATGGTTTATTATACTCTTGTCTTTCTAATAATTTTTGAAAAGCATTTAATAAATCATATACATCAACTGAACCATCATTTTCAATAGTTTCATTTGTATATTGTTTTAATGATTCTGGTGCTTTAGTATAATAATTAAATCTTTTTTCTTCAAGATTTCTAAATACACCAGTACTCTCTTTATATTTTTGATATTCAAGCAATCTTCTTTTTAATTTTTCTTCTGAATCTTCTACTTCTTCTAAAGTATTTTCTTCTTCCTTACTTGGAAGTAATTTTTTACTTTTAATTTCTATTAATTCAGCAGCCATTACTAAGTATTCACTAGCAATATCAAGATTCAAATCAGACATTGCTTTTATATAATCTAAATATTGCTGAGTAATGTCAGATATTTGAACATCAAAGATTTCCATTTTTGATTTTTTGATCAAATGTAATAATAAATCTAATGGACCTTCAAAGCCCCCAGTACCATTATTACTTTGTACTTGTAATAATAAATTATCCATCATTCACAATTCCATTTCTTTAAACTTTCTTTATTAATAATTGTTTTCTTAACAGTTGAAGAATCATATAGTGGAACAAATCCTTCTTTTAAATTATTTAAGTCTACTGAGTAAGTTAATTTATTTTCACTATATTCAGTAGTTATTCCATATTTAACAGCATTATTATTTTCATTTAATAATTCATCTTTTACATTAGTTGTTTCAGAATTAGTTTCAGTAGAAGTATATTCTTTAGAAACAGTATAATCATTTAAACTATTATTTATGAAGTTATAAGTTACTTGATAATTTAAAACAATCTTATCATCACTAACGTTATATTTACATACAAGTGTTGTTTTAGCAGTTTTTTCTTCTTCACTATATGTTTTTACTAAAATATAATATGCATCTTGATATACATCATTAGTAACTTTCATACTAGTTAATCTTATAGTACCAGTCTCAACATCTGATAAATTAACTAATTCTTTATATAATAGTTCTTTGTTTATATTATATAGTTCAATATATATACCTAATGAATCAGTAGTTTTATATTTTTTATCAGAAACATAGTTATAAGTAATTTCACTATTACCTTTTTTAAAATTATAGAATTTTATTTTTTCAACTTTAATAAAACTATTGTTTTCATTCATTACAATAAATCCATTAACTAAGTTACTACTAGAAGTATTATCAACATCATCACTTACAGTTGGAGCAAAATTTGTATCAAAATATGTAATAATATCATCTATCTTATAAATGAAAATAATAATTAATACAATGACAATAAACATAAATACATTAGATGTTTTTTTATGAGAAGTATTTATTACTTCAGTTTCAACAGGTGATGTTTCTTTTGGAATATTTAACTCATCTAATGTTTCGTTTGGAGTAATACTAACCTCTTCTACAGTTTGAGTGTTATTTGGAGTTAATTGTACCTCTTCTACTTGTGAAGTATTAGTAGTATTATTATTTGTTTGATTATTAGTTGTATTTTGATTCACCATTATCACCTCTACTCTTTATTCCTACTAGAAATTATATCAAAAAAAAGACAAAAAGTACATTCTTTTTATCTAATGTTTGACTTTAAAAAATAAACTCATTAATACTGCCATAAAAATAGTGATACTTATACCTGCGGATGCATTAACTAAAACACCTTTAAATAAACCAATAAATCCATATTCTTTAAATCCTTCGGATGCTCCGGTTACAAGTAAATGTCCAAAATTCATAATTGGTACACTACATCCTGCATGAAATATATTTATTAAATGATCATATATCCCAAATCCAGAAAGTATACAACCTATTATTACTAAAATAGTATTTACATGACCTGGTGTTAATTTAGTTTTATCAAGTACTAATTGAGATAACGCACAAAGCACACCACAAAATAAAAATGATAGTAAATATGTCAATATGACACCTCCAGACTTACTGCATGTGAAATATTTGGTATATTTAATTGTAAGTTTGAACTAACTACAGAATGTAATGATCCAGTTCCCACTATTAATATTTTTTTATATCGTTTTAGTGGCAAAATATAATCAAATAATATTAAAGGTAAACACAAAGGCCCACTTGCTCCTGCATATACATCTTTATTATTATAATAAATACTTCCACTATCAATTATGTTTTCAAGTTGAATTTTATATTTTTTCTTATAACATTCTTTTAATATTTTAGTACCATATATACCTAAATCACCAGTTAATATTAAATCATAATACTCTTCAGTTCTAGAAGTATCATCCATATGCTTTTTTATCGTTTCACATGCACTATATGCCATCGCAGCACCCATGTTATTAGTATCATTATAAATTCCATAAACACTACCTATAGTTGAACTTTCTATTTTTATATTAGACTTATTTTTAGATAAAAGTACACTCACACTACCAGTACTAGTGCATGTATTTACTTTTTTTCTAATCGCACCATATTCAACTGGATATCTAAATTGTTTTTCTGAAACTAAATTATGTGATGAAGTTGTAACTATAATATTATCATCACTTTTATTAATTAAACTACTACCAACTATTAATCCTTCGGTAAACCCTGCACATGCTGAATATATTCCTAGAAAAGGTATTTTAAATTTCATTGCTGATAAAGAAGATGAAAGATTTTGATTTTGTAAATCAGTACTTATAAGTAAATCAATATCTTTTTCTATCTTTTTACTTTTATTCATAAGTCCTTTTATAGTTAATTCTTGATATTTACTTTCTCCTAGTTCAATAGTTTTCATATTTAAATAATAATCATTAATATATTTATCAACTTTATCTTTAACAATTGGACTATTCATATTAGAACCTAATAAACTATATTTTTCATTTATATATACTGAATCATAATAATTAGTTATAATATCACCCCTCTTATAAGACCAAATATTAATCCAAATATAATACCATATACAATTATTGAACCAGTAAGTTTAAATATATTAGAACCTATTCCTTTAACAAATCCTTCATCTCTATAATCCATAGAAGCACTTGTCATAGAGTTAGCAAATCCTGTAGATGGCACTATAAAACCACTTTTACATATACTTAATATCTTATCAAATACACCAATACCAGTAAGTATAGAACCAATAACTA
>CAVBMP010000182.1:0-9141 GCA_963596555.1 Bacteroides helcogenes | reverse complement strand
ATAATATTATGTCTATTGATAAGTTTAAAGAAATATATGAAAAAAATAAAGATAATGTAAGTGTAGTAAATGTATCTAAAAGATTATTTATTTTTAATAATTACAAACTTAAATTTAATGATGGAGTAGTTAATAATATAGAGTTATTAGTGCCTTCTAAGAATAATGTTTTAATAGATGGAAAAGATATTGAAAAGTATTTAGTTGAAGATAAAGAATATGAAATATATAAAAAATATATTATAGATGAAATGTTTGTTTCAAAATATAATATTAGTATTTCTAATGATAATGCTAAAATGGAAAAAAGTATTATTCCAACTGAAAAAACATATACATTTGAGTATAATAATCCTAAGATAAGAGTGTATATGTTTAAACAAAAAGATTGTCCTCACTGTATAGAAGAAAGTGCTTATATGAAAGAATTACTAAATGATTATAGTGATATATTTGAACTTGTAACTTATGAATATACAGATAAATATGATTTATTTATGTCATCATTAAAATATTTTAAAGTAGATAGAATAGGATATCCATTAACTGTTATGGGAGATGACTATGTTTTTGGATTTGGAAGTAGTGATAAAACTAGAATTAAAAGAAAGATATTTGAAGCATATAGAAATAAAAAAACTAATTATGTTGATACGATTAAGTAGGTGTTTATGAAAGAATTTGAAACGGAACTTTATAATAATGGAATTAATTTTATAGCAGGTATAGATGAAGTAGGACGTGGTCCTTTAGTTGGACCTGTTGTTACTGCAGCAGTTATATTGCCAAAGGATTTTTATGATGAAAGAATCAATGATTCAAAGAAACTAACCGAGAAAAAAAGAGAATTATTATATTATGTTATAATGGAAAATGCTCTTAGTGTAGGAATAGGTATGTCTTCACCAGAAGTGATAGATGAAATAAATATATTAAATGCTACTAAAAAAGCGATGATAGAAGCAATAAATAATCTAAGTATCAAACCAGAACATTTACTTATTGATGCGGTAAAGTTAGATATAGATATACCACAAACATCAATAATAAAAGGAGATGCTAAAAGCGAAAGTATTGCTGCTGCTTCTATAATAGCAAAAGTAACAAGAGATAGAATGATGGTTGAACTTGATGAAAAGTATCCTATGTATGACTTCAAACATAATAAAGGATATGGAACTAAAAAACATATAGAAGCATTATATGAGTATGGACCAATAAAAGAACATAGAAAAAGTTTTGCTCCAGTAAGTGAACTTACTAATAAAAAGTAAAAACTTTTTTTATTTTGTTTTTTGTATTGATTTTTAAATTTTATTATTGTATTCTTATTATGATAGGAGAGAAATAAATAAGGGAATTAATGTAGTTTAATTTCCTTATTTTTAAAGGAGGAATTTTATGGAAAAAGGAAGATTATCAGATGAAGAAATACTTGAAATATTAAAGAATAAACTTGTTAAAGGATCAAGCGTTAATTCACTATGTGAAGAGTTAGACATATCAGATTATGACTTATTTGGATATGTAAAACAATTAAAAGATGAGAATATCAATATTACATTTAGTGATAAAGGAAGTGATATATCTCTTATAATTAATAATCATCCAGATTATACAAAAGAAAATGAATATAAAATAGAAAGTGATGATGAACTTAAAATAGGAGTAATATCTGATTTAAGATTTGGTTCTAAAAATGAACAAATAGCGACATTGAATGATATTTATAGAAAGTTTTTAAAAGATGGGGTTAAATATGTATTTATAACTGGTAATTTACTTGAAGGAAAGTATAGTGGAAGTACTGAACATGATTTTGGTAAAAGTCTTATATATAATAGTGCAGAAGGACAATGTGATCATTTAATAGAATTTTTTCCAAAAGTAGAAGGAATTCAAACATTATTCATAACAGGGGATACTGATCACACATGGAATAAAGAATTAAATGTTGGTGAATATATTTCATCTAAAAGAGAAGATATGACTTATTTAGGACCTAAGAGTTGTACAGTTCATATTAATAAGTCAATCATTAGACTTGAAAATTTAAAGAAGCAGGGAGAAGCTTATACTATAGCATATCCTCCTCAAAAATATAGTAGAAGTTTAGCAAGTTATGAAGATTATGATATGATTCTTCTTGGTGGTACATTAACTGCTCAGGATTTCCCTAAAATCAGAGATACTAGAATATTTGCTATCCCATCAGTAGTATCAAGAACACCAAAGATGAGAAGCAAATCACAACAAAATACAATGGGTTCTTATGAATTTGGACTCACATATGGTAAAACAGGTAAATTAAAAAGACTCACTAGTTTCTTTTCTCCATATTACGTACCAAGTACTGAAAATTATTTAACCGTTAAACCACTTAATATATCACTTTCAGAAGATTTAGATATTATAGAAAATAAAAGTACTATAACAAGAGATGAAAAAAAATTATTTGAAAGATTTGATAAAATATATAGATTAATGAAAAAAGAAGAAAGTTTTAATTCATTAAAAGATAGATTGGGCATGAGTATTAATGAACTATATGGACTTATTGATATGCTTCAACAATATGGAAGAAATATTGATGTAGTAGATATTGATGGTGAACTAGTTGTAAGAAAATATTTTCAAAAGAGAAAACATTATGAAGTAAAACCACCTAAAGAAGAACTTCATATGAAACAATTTGGAGTAGTATCAGATACTCATTATGGAAGCATATGGTCACAACCAAGTATGGTAAATACATTTTGCTATGAGGCATATAATAGAGGCATTACTGATATGTTCCACATAGGAGATATATCAGATGGAGATTATCATACTATTAGACCTGAATATGTAAAACATGTTTTTCTATATGGCGCTACTGCTCATGCTGATTATGCCGCTAAAACATTACCAAAATATCCAGGTATGAAATGGAAAGTTATATGTGGCAGTCATGATGAAAGTCATTCATTTAATTATGGACCATTTGATTTTGGAAAAGAATTAGAAAAAAGAAGAAAGAATGATTTAGAATATATCGGTCAAGATAAAGGCATAGTATATTTTGATAAGTGTAAAATAGAATTATTTCATCCAGGAGGTGGAACATCTAGAATATTATCAACTAAACCACAAAACGGTATAGATCAAATCCCATCAAATACTAAACCTAACTTATCATTAAGAGGACATTATCATAAAGTATACTATATGCTTTATAGAAATATTCATATGTTACTTTGTCCATGTAATGTTGATCAATCTAGATTTATGATGAAAAATGAAATACCTAATTTAATGGGAGATTATTTTGTAACTATTTGGTATGATGATAATGGTGATATTCAATATATTGAAACAGAACCAATGATTTTTGATCAATGTGATGTTAGAGAAAGAGATTATGAAAATCCAAAAAGAAATATGAAAAACAAAATACTTAAATTAAAATAATAGTAAATTAAACCTAGAAATAGTGAAATCTAGGTTTTTATTTATGTTATAATTGGAAAAATGTGTAAAAAAGTTCTAAAAACGTCGGAAAAATGTGTAAAGTTTAATTAAAAAAGGTCAAAATTTTGTGATAAAATGATACTGAGGTGATACTTATGCCAAGATTAAAAAGAAAAATTGATGATTTTTTAATAGAGTGGAAGAATAGTAAAGATAAACTTCCACTTATAGTAAAAGGTGCTAGACAAGTAGGAAAAACAGACGCTATTGAAAATTTTGTAAAAAATAATTATAAATATTTTGTTGAAATTAATTTTGCTCTTGAACCTGAATATAAAACTATATTTGATAATGGATTTAATGTTGATAAAATAATTAGTAATATCTCATTAATAAATAATGATTTTACATTTGTTGAAGGAGAAACGTTGATATTTTTTGATGAAATGCAAGATTGTATAAACTCAGCAACTTCATTAAAGTCATTTAATATTGATAAAAGATATGATGTTATATGTTCTGTTTCAATGCTGGGTATTAATTATAAAGAAATAGAATCTAATAGTGTTGGAAATAAACAAAATTATACAATGCATTCAATGGATTTTGAGGAATTCTTATGGGCAAAAGGTTATAAACCAAATCAAATAGAAGATTTATATAAATGTATGAAAGAGTGCAAACCTTTAACTGAAACTGCATACGATGTTATGATGAATAACTTTAAGGATTATATGATACTTGGTGGAATGCCTGCAATTGTTGCTAAATATATAGAAAATAAAAATTTTTCTGGTATATTGAATATGCAAAAGCAAATACTTCTTGATTATGAAGAAGATATAGCAAAATATGCAGAAGGTTTTGATAAAGCAAGAATTTTAAATGCTTATAGAAAAGTAGCGGCCTTTCTTGGGAATGAAAATAAAAAATTTCAAATATCAAAAATCACTGATGGAGCAAGAAATAGGGAATATAGAGGTGTTTCTGACTGGTTATCAGATGCTGGGATTATAAATATTTCTTATTGTTTGGAAGATTGTGCACTACCATTAAAAGGAAATTATAATCCAGATAATTATAGATTATATTTTGCTGATACTGGTCTTTTAATCGCATCATTAGATGATGAAGCACAAGATGATTTGAGAAAGAATCAAAATTTCAATACTTATAAAGGAGCAATATATGAAAATGTAGTTGGAGATATGTTAGTTAAATCCGGTTACGACTTATACTTTTATAAAAATGAAAAAGGTTCAATTGAAATGGATTTCTTTATAAGAGATAAAAGTTCCCTTATCCCAGTAGAAGTAAAAGCAAATGACAATTCTACTGTTTCACTTAATAATTTAATTGATAGTGATAATTATAAAGATATTAAATATGGAATTAAACTATGTAATAAAAATATAGGATTTAATGGTAAATTTTATACTTTTCCATACTTTATGACATTTTTATTAAAAAGATATTTAAAAGAAACAAAATAAAATTTAAAACTTAAATTAAAATAATTGAAAAACATATAATTTAGTGTTATAATCTATTTGTCAAGCGATGAAGGTATGATGGTAAAATACTGAGGCTATAAACAAAGAGTGATTCTTCTAGAATAAGTAAGGTGGAACCGTCCATATGGACCCTTATGTTGTTTTAGGAGTTTTTTATTTTAAGGAGGATAAAATGGAAAAAGAAATTACTATGGAAGAATTAACAAACTTCTGTAAAAACTATGGATTTATATTTCAGGGAAGTGAAATATATGGAGGACTTGCTAATACATGGGACTATGGACCATTAGGAAGTAGACTTAAAAATAATATTAAAGATGCATGGAGAAAGAAATTTATTCAAGAAAGAAGTAATGCATATGAATTAGATGCTGATATATTAATGCATCCAAGAGTATGGGAAGCAAGTGGACATGTAGATTCTTTTGCAGATCCATTAACAGATTGTAAAAACTGTAAGACACGTCATAGAGCAGATAATTTAGTAAATGATTTTACAGGTACAAGTATTGGAGATACATTATCTAATGAAGAATTAATAAAATATATTAAAGATAATAATATACCATGTCCTAAATGTGGTAAATGTGATTTTACTGATATTAGACAATTTAAACTTATGTTTGAAACTTATAGAGGAGTAGTTAAAGATAGTAAATCAGTTGTTTATTTAAGACCAGAAAATGCTCAAGGTGAATATGTTAACTTCTTAAATGTACAAAGAAGTATGAGATGTAAATTACCATTTAGTATTGGACAAATAGGTAAAGCATTTAGAAATGAAATTACACCAGGTAACTTTACATTTAGAACTATTGAATTTGAACAAATGGAATATCAAACATTCTGCAAAGAAGGTGAAGATACTGAACTTTATGAATACTTTAAAGATTATGGTAAGAAATTCTTTATGTATTTAGGTCTTAGTGAAGATAAATTAAGATTCCATGATCATGAAAAATTAGTATTTTATGCTAAAGCTGCTTGTGATATTGAATATAAGTTCCCATTCGGATGGGGTGAAATAAATGGTACTCATAATAGAACTAATTATGATTTAACAAGACATGAAGAATATAGTGGAATACAACAAAGATATTTAGATCCAGTTACTAATGAAAAATATATTCCTTATATTATTGAATCAACATATGGACTTGATAGAACAGTTTTAGCAGTATTATTTGAACATTATCATAAAGAAATACTAGATAATGGTGAAGAAAGAGAAGTATTAAAATTACCTACTTATTTAGCGCCATATAAAGTAGCGGTGCTTCCACTTGTTAAAAAATATCATAGTGAAAAAGCAACTGAAGTATATGAAAAATTATCAAAGAATTTTATGTGTACTTATGATGATACAGCATCAATAGGTAAAAGATATAGAAGAGAAGATGTTATTGGTACTCCTTTTTGTATAACTGTTGATGATGAAACTATTAATAATAACACAGTAACTGTAAGAGATAGAGATACTATGAAACAAGAAGTAATAAACTTAGATGATTTAGTAAGTTATATTGAAGATAAAGTAAGATTTTAAATGAATAAAAAATCAGAGAAAACAAATCTCTGATTTTATTTTGAATCATTCTTAATATAAATTGGTTTATTTCTTATTTCCATATCTAAAATATCAGTATAAACACTTGAATATATTTCAGTAACTCTTTTTTCTATTTCTAAAGTTTTATATTTTTTAGTATCATATTTATTTAAAATAGGTAACTTAATTTCATCTTTTATTTCATTTAAATACTCTCTACCATTTTCAGTAATACCTAATATTCTAATATATTCTAATTTTCTTACTTGATCATTTTCTTCTTTAGTAAACGAACATAATATATGATTTAACATTCTTGATATTCTATTATATGTATATCTTTTAGTTTTAATATGTTTTACAAGTTCATCTAAAGAATTACATTTATTAATGTATTTTTTAATTCTAACATTTAGTCCTTCATCAACATCAACATATTTTTCTAAATTATCTTCTGATATAATTTTATATTTTAAAAATTCAAAATATTTACTTTCTAAAGTCTTACTTTTTAAAATATCATATACTTCTTTTGGTACTTTATCTTTAATAGTTTTTCTTTCTGTTAATCTATTTCTTATATTTGATGCTGAAACTATTTTATTATTTAAATCTAAGTCATGATAACTATTTGTTCTTTTAATATTAAAAAGTCTTATAAAATATCCATTACTATAAATTTCTTTTATATAACTTACCGCTAATAAATCATTAGGTTCTTTAATATCATAATCAATAAGTTCAATTAAAGCACTGTTAATAGCGCTAGGGTAATTATATCCTTTTTTCATATAACTTTTTACTTTAATATCAAAATCTAAATTATTTATTTGTACTCTTGCTGCTTCTTTTAATTTATCAGTATCATTACATTCACTTCCAAAACATAAATAATCAATATATAATTTTTCTAATAAAGATACACTGTATTTAGCAAAAGTATCACTACTTTGAGTAGAGTATACATATGGAAGTTCTATAACTATATCAACACCATGTAATAAAGCAACCTTTGTCTTTTCCCATTTATTTAATATTGATAATTCTCCTCTTTGTGTATAAGAAGATGAAGTACATACAATTATAATAGAATCTGGATACTTTTCTTTTATTTTTTTAATTTGATAAATATGACCATTATGAAATGGATTATATTCTGCGATTATACCAATAACTTTCTTCATGACTTCTCCTTTTAACAATGAAATTATAGCAAAAATATACAAAATATTCAATTTTTAATACAAAATACACGATTTTACTTGATATTTTTTCTATTTTGTGGGAAAATGTTAGAGCGAAGAGATAGTATTAATTGATCTTGATAATAAGGAGGAATAAAAATGAAATTAAATATTACTTTATTTGGTGCATTACCTTTTAGAAGAATTAGTAAGACTGCTAAAAGACAAAGAAGAACTCATTTAAAGAAAACTGCTCCAACTGTTGCTACTTGTAGTAATTGTGGAAATGTTTTAGCACCACATAGAGCTTGTACTAAGTGTGGATACTATAAAGGTAAAGCTGCTATAAAAGTTAAAGAAGAAACTAAGTAAGTCACTGATGTGACTTTTTCTTTTTAATTAATTTATCTTGTGTTATAATTTTATTATGGAGGTAGATATGGAAAAACTATTTGAAAAGATAACTAATGGAGGAACAGATTTTTTAATTAATTTAGTAGTATCATTATTAATACTTATTATTGGTTTTAAAATAGTTAGTATAATTGAAAAAACATTTAAAAAAGAACATAAATTTTCTAAATTAGATCCAAGTGTTAAGAGTTTTATAGTTAGTTTTATAATTATAGGATTAAAAGTATTATTATGTATTATGGCACTAACTAATTTAGGTGTTCCATCAGCAACTATTGTGACACTATTTGGTTCATGTGCTTTAGCAGTAGGTCTTGCTTTACAGGGCGGTCTTTCAAATCTAGCAGGTGGACTTATGATATTAATATTTAAACCATTTAAAGTAGGAGATTATATTAGTTCAAATGGGTATGAAGGTACAGTTAAAAGTATTACTATGTTTTATACTTGTTTAGTAAGTGTAGATAATAAAGTATTACAACTTCCTAATGGCAATTTATCTAATAGTGAAATAACTAATTATACAATGAATAAATATAGAATGCTTGATATTAAAGTTTCTGTTTCTTATGATTCAGACATTAAAAAAGTAAAAAGTGTTTTATCAAAGATTGCTAATAGTTATGACTTAATATTAAAAGATAAAGATATTAATATTAGATTAAAAGAAATGGCAGACTCATCACTAATATTTATTTTTAGAGCGTGGGTAAATACAGATGATTATTGGACTGCTTATTATGATATTAATGAATTAATAAAAGAATCTTTAGATAAAAATAAAATTGAGATACCATATCCTCAAATGGATATACATATGAAAAAGTAAACAAAGTAAGATTTGTTTATTTTTTTGCAATAAAAAAAGTTGATAGCGCAGACGTGTCCTCATTTAAGGGACCCAGCAGAATATCAACTTTTTCTGTTAAAAATATATCATAAATTAACTATAAATGTCAATCTTGATTGTGAGAGGATAGTGTAAAATATTTTTAGGTTGGATTAAAAAAGATTGAATCCAATCAGATTA
>CAVBMP010000181.1:0-4276 GCA_963596555.1 Bacteroides helcogenes | reverse complement strand
TATCATAAATTACTAATTGATAAGTATTCTCCCTTCTTTCTACTTTAGCATTTACTTTATAAATACTATTTCTACTAATATCGCTTATTTTTGAATATGTACGTGGGAATAATACTCCTTCTACGGAACCATATTCATCACTAAATTTAATAAATGACATCTTTTCATTATTTTTAGTTTTTATATCTTTAATACTTTCTACATATAATAAACAAGTAATAACTCTATTAAAATATTTCTTATAGTTTTCAAGTGTTATAAATGAAGTTCTATCATATTTAGTAATTGGATGATGGGATAAATAAAATCCATAATTCTTAATTTCAAGTTCTATTAGTTCTTTATCACTATAATCACTAATACTTTCAAATACCGGTTCACTATCAAGTACAATATTTAAGTCCTTACATAAACTCACATAATTTAATACTTCATCTATATTATCGATATAGCTTTTTTTATTTATATTAAATTTATCAAACGCACCACATTCTATTAAAGAAATAACTACTCTTTTATTAATACTTTTCCCATAACATCTTATCATAAAGTCATAGAATGATTTAAATAATCCTTTATTTCTTTCATTAATTATCTCCTCACTTACTGATAAAGCAATACTATTAATAATAGAAAATGGTATTACAAGATTATTATCTTCTATTATAAATTCTTTTCCCGATTTATTTATATCCACTTTATTAAATGAAAGTCCAAGTATTTTAGCTTCATCCATATATTCTTTTAGTTTCTCTGAACCTTTATTCATGTTAAGTAAGTTCTTCATAAAATACTTAGTATAATGACTTTTTAAATATGCCATTTGATATGCTACTTTAGAATAAACTACTGAGTGTGATTTATTAAATCCATATGAAGAGAATTTAACTATTAAATCATATAGTTTAGTAGCAATATTCTCATCATAACCTTTAGTTATAACACCATTAATTATCTTATCTTTTTCTTTTAATATTAAATCATATTTCTTTTTAGACATCGCTCTTCTTATATTATCAGCCTGTGAATAACTAAATCCACCAATAGTTCTTAATATTTCCAATACCTGTTCTTGATATATGATTATTCCATAAGTACTTTTTAAAATAGGTTCTAATTCTTTAACTAAATAATCTACTTTTTTAAAACCTTTTTTTCTTTTAATATATTCATCTATATTATCACGAGGACCTGGTCTATATAAAGCAATCGCATCTACTAAGGTATTAAAATTATCTATTTCTAATGATTTTAAGAAACTTCTCATACCACTACTTTCAAATTGAAATATGCCTGAAGTGTAAGCATTTTTAAATAAATTTAATGTATCTGTGTCATCAAGTGGTATATTATCTATATCAATATTACCACCAATGTCATTAAGTATATTTGATATAGTATTTAAATTTTTAATTGATAAAAAGTCCATTTTAAGTAGTCCAAGACTTTCTATATATTCCATGCTGTAGCATGTAAGTATAACATTATTGCTTTTATATAATGGCATAATATTAGTAAGTTTCTCATCGCTTATAACAACACCAGCTGCATGCATCGCAGTATTCTTTTTTAGTCCACAAAGTCTATTACATATATTTATTAATTTTTTTACAATAGTACTTCTATTAATAATATTTATAAATTCTTTATTAGTTTTTAATTCATTAAATGTTTTTTCATCTTTAATAGTTTTACAAATATTATCTACTACTCTTATATCAATATTCATAACTCTTGCCGTATCTCTAATAATTTGTTTAGGAAGCATTGTATTAAACGATATTATTCTTGCTGTATTATATCTGCCATATTTATTAGATACATAATCTATTACTTCTTCTCTTCTCATATTGTCAAAATCAATATCAATATCAGGCATAGTAACTCTATCTGGATTTAAGAACCTTTCAAATATTAAATCATATTTTAATGGATCAATATTAATAATACCAAGAGAATAATTAACAAGAGAAGCAGCGCCACTACCCCTACCAGGCCCAACTCTTATACCATTTTTCTTAGCAAACAATACAAAGTCATATACAATAAGAAAGTAATCAACAAAGTTCATCTTTTCAATAACAGATAATTCATACATTAATCTATTTTTATATACAAGTGGAACATTTCCATTAAGCCTTTTATCAAGTCCTTTTTTAGATAATGCTCTTAAAAACTCTGTTGAATTTTCTTTATATTTAGGTATATGTACTTCACGTTTAGGTAATTCAATATCAATTAGTTTTGAAAACTCAATTGTGGTATTAATATCAAATTCATCATAATCATCTTTAATATAGTCATCACTAATATTAATTTCATCATCAATTGTTTTACCTTCTTCTATTAATCTAATGTATTTAAAATATTCTTTATCTTCAATATTAAAATATCTAATACACGGAACATATAATATAGATTTACTTAATTTAATTGATTCTTCTTTTTCATTCTTATCTTTATATCCAATATATATTTCATTAAAAATCTCTTTTAATTTTAAATAATCTTTATAATTACATACACATATAATATCATTATAGTTTTTAATTCTATCAAAGTTTAAAGTTTCTATATTTTTAATAGTAACTATTTCACATAATGAAATATATCCATTATAGTTTTTAGCATATAAAAGAAACTTAATATCGTCTATAAATACTTCTATTCCTATAATTGGTTTAATTTGACTTTCTTTGCATTTATTTATAAACTCCATCGTACCAAACATATTTTCATCAGTTATACCTATACAGTTTATATTAAATTTTTTGGCATATAAAATGAGTTCATCTATTTTAATTAGACTATTCATAAGATCATATTCAGTTTTTATATTAAGTGGAATATACTTCATAAATACCTCAGTTTTATTATACAATATTTAACCAAAAAGAAAAAGTAGGAACTCTATTACAAGTTAAAAATAGAGATTGTCTATCATTTACAATTACGCCTTTTGAAATAATGTAATCTAATAGTTCCTCATTACTTTTATATACCTTCATTTTTCCTCCAAAATAAAATTGACCTAGGGCTTCTAAAGTTTCCTAGGTACCAATCACTTATAATTTTATACTAATTGTATTAAATGTCAATAATTTTAGTTAAATTCTTTTAAAAATTCAATACTTAAAGGTGATAAGTTATTTTCAATATAACTAAGTGTAATTACTTTAGTCATATCAATATCAAAATGTTCTAATTCATTATCTATCATATTACTTGGTATTAACGCTACTCCTAAACCTTTTTTAGCATATTCAATGGCTGATAAATAATTTGATGTTTCTATTGATAATTTTTTAGTTAAATTATTTTTATCTAATAAATCATCAAAAATTTTTCTTTCTTTTTTTGTACTAACAGGTAATATCATAGGTAGATTTTTTAAATCTGCCATATCATTAATACTAAATTTATCTTTATTATAAACTACACAATATTTTTCTTCATATAAATCTATTGACTTAACTCCACTACGCTTTTTATAATTATCTGATTTTTCATCAATTACAAAATCTAGTGTATAATGTGATAGTTTTTCAGATAAATCTTTTGATGGTAAATTTATTGTTTTAAATGCTGCATCTGAATATTTACCTTTAAATGATACTATTTTATCTATTAATATAGTTGATTCTATATCTGCTGATATTCCTATTGATATTTTACCACTATTCAAATCTTTACTTTGTAAATAGGTTTTTTTTGTTATAAATAATAAATTATATGCTTTTTCATAACCATCAAATAAAATTTTCCCATCTTCTGTTAATTCTATATAATTTTTAGCATTTTTATTAATTAATTTAGTTCCCATTAATTGTTCTAATGCTTTTATGTGTCTTGAAACGTTCGTTGCATCAATTTTCAATTTAGAAGCTGCATCATTAAAATCTTTTGATTGTCCTACAATTACAAATGTTCTAATTAAATCAAGATTCATTGATTGAGTATTCAACATTACAACCACCTCTTAAAGTTGACTATATACATAATAATTTATTATTTTTGTCAATATATAAACTGCATTTTTGCATATTTTTTGCTTTTTTTGCAATTTTGCATTTTTTCTTATTTATTTACTATTATTAATATGATTTCTCATTTTAAATATATTATATGATATTTTAAAGTATTATATTTATAAATTAATATATTTGTTATACAATAATAATTCTCATTATATATAAAGGAAGATTAAAATTATTAAAAAAGATTCAGAATTTTTTTCTAAATCTTTGTTTTACCTTAACCTTCCTTTTGCTTCATT
>CAVBMP010000180.1:0-2339 GCA_963596555.1 Bacteroides helcogenes | reverse complement strand
CCCCCCCTAGTCAATTTACATATGCTTGACATTCAGAGTATTCAGAGATTTATGCAAACAAAAAAGCATCGTGGTAGATGCTACTGTTCTATTAAATCTGGATTTATAGATATTATTTCTTCTCTATCCATATAAACAATTCTTTCATCTTGAATATAATTATTCAATTGATAATTCTTATATTTACTTAATGCAATATTTAATTTTTCTTTACTTAATTTATCAGTTGTTCTTCTTTTTTTAATTAATTCAGGAATATTATCAAGTTTAAATACGTTATTCATTTGCATATAACTATTTTGAAATATAACAGTTTCAGGCGGATTACTATTTTCTATTAAATGATTATATCTCAAAAGTGCATGATAATAGTTATCTTCATCAACATGGTCTAAATGTGCAACTTCTATGACGTTATTTTCTTTATCAATATCCACAACTAACAATGGATGTTCTTTATCGGCAATAACTCCACTTTTGTTAAAGCGTATTTTCAACCATATTACTTGACCGATTTCAATCATTATTATACAATTTTATAAAATCCGCGCACAACTCTTTATAATTTTCTTTTTGACTATCCACATTCATTAATTGATCACTTTTAGAATAATAACTATGTTTTTTAATCCATTCCTCATCTTGATGTGATATTTCCACTAATACATCTAAAGGAGCAGGTTTTAATAATTTATACATTTTTTCTACAAAAGGTTTAACTGTTTTTTCATCTGAAAGTGAATAATGATTTTTGTTTTTTCTTAACTCACCATAACTATTTAAAATCTCATCTATTACAGCACCATTGTCATAAGCATACATATTTTCATTAAATAATTTTTTATCATATAATGAAATATACATCATTTGCATAATATGCAAATATTTATTTAATCTAACTTTGCCTGCTAGTGTTTCTTTACCGTTTAAAGTAATTGGTTCATAGTGAAACACTTTGTCTTCAGTATCCAATGATAAAATAAACTTTGCTAATTCTTTAACATTTTCCATAATTATCACCTCCATTGTAATTATATTATACACTATTTAATTACTTTTTCAATACAAAAGCAAAGAATCATTAATTTATATTTTGTTAAGAATAACTTTGTATCTTTTGTCAATTTTTTTAAATAAATTAAAAAAAATAGAGATTTCTCTCTATTTAACTACGAATGTAAGACCAGATGGTTTATCAGAACTCTTATTAAATTTATTAGCATCACTTTGTGTCCTAGCATAACCAGTTGTTGCCTTAGCACCCTGAAACATACTAACCATATGAGTTACATTTTGCGTATCAAAGTTGCTTAGATCTAATATGGTCGCTTGACTATTCGCAAACATAACACTCATATCAGTTACTTTTGATGTATCAAAACTGCTTAAGATTAATGTGGTTGCTTGACTTTCAGCAAACATTGCCCACATATAAGTTACTTTTGATGTATCAAAACTACTTAAGTCTAATGTAGTTGCCGCGCTTTCAAGAAACATACCCATCATATTAGTCACATTTGAAGTATTGAAATTACTTAAATCTAGTATTGATGCTTGACTTTCAGCAAACATAAGATACATATTTGTTACATTCGATGTATCAAAGTTAGTTAAATCTAATGTTGTTGCTTTACTATTCATAAACATTAACGCCATAGAAGTTACTAGTTTACCATTTATACTACTACATGGTGCTTCTGTTACTGCATCAGTTGACTCTTTATCTGTTAATTCTACATGAAATGTATCTGATGATATATTCGTTAATTCATCATTCTCTAAGGAATAATCTTGTTTATAATGATAAGTATATTTTCCTATTTGAATTGCATCTCCCGCATTTATATCACCATCATATGTACATGCTTTTGCTGTTGGTTGTGGTGTAGTTCCATCTTTTGTAATTGTTGTACTTGCGTCACATTTATTTTGTACATACTTTCCTTCAGAAACATCACCAATGTCTAATTTTGATATATCCTTACTTCCATCATAGAATATATAATAATTATCATTTCCTACTTTCATTGCAGTAATATTTCCGTTATTATCTAGTTGTATGCAATATTTTAATTTATTACCATTCATTTCTAATTTAGTATTATCTTCTGAATTAACGTATGATAACTTATTACCTTTAATTGATTCAGATATATACTTTTTAGATACTTCATTATATACTGTTTTTGCTTCTGTTAGAAAACTATTCTTTTTAGCATTATTATATAGTTTGATTACATTTGGTAATGCTATTATTACTAGTATTGCAAGTATAGCGATTACCGCAAGTAACTCTACTAATGTAAATCCTCTTTTTCTCATTTTACCTTACTCCTTTA
>CAVBMP010000179.1:0-6405 GCA_963596555.1 Bacteroides helcogenes | reverse complement strand
AGAAGCAGCACTTTTAGTACCTGAGGTAAGATATGTAGGATGGGACATTGCTTTTACACCAGATGGACCTGTTATCATGGAAGGAAATGAATATCCAAGTTATGGACTTGTTCAATATTATTTATTTAATGATGAACATGTAGGTCATCTAGCTAAAATTTCTGAGATACTTGGTGAAGAAGAAATGAAGAAGATGAACTTATGAAAAAATTAAAGAAAAATACATTTATACAAGGAACAATAGTGACATCTGTAATACTAATTATAATTAAATTATTAGGTGCTTTATATGTAATACCTTTTTATAAGATAATTGGTACGAATGGTGGGACTCTTTATAGTTATGCATATAATATTTATAATTTATTCTTAAATATTAGTACTGCTGGTATACCAATCGCAATATCTATGATTATAAGTGAGTATCTTGCTCTTAATATGTATGATGCGAAAGAACGAGCATATAAAATAGGTAAAAGAATAATTGCATTCCTAGCAATCGTTTCATTCTTAATAGTATTCTTTGGTTCTGAATATATTGCTAGATTCATAATAAGTGATGTTACTGGTGGTAATAGTATTGAAGATATATCATATGTAATTAAATCAGTATCATTCTGTTTGATAATAATACCATTCTTAAGTGTATTAAGAGGATATATGCAGGGACATAAGTTTATTACACCAACCTCTTATTCTCAATTAATAGAGCAAATAGTAAGAATAATAGTTGTATTATTAGGTTCATTTACAGTAATTAAAGTACTAAATAAATCAGTTACAAGTGGAGTAGGTGTTGCGCTTTTAGGAGCATTCATAGGTGGACTTGCTGCTTATGTTTACTTAAGAATAAAAGTTAAAAATAATAAAAAAGAATTCCCGGTTGCTGAGAAAAAGGATCAAGTACCAAATAAAACTATTGCTAAAAAAATATTATCATATTGTATACCACTTGTAATAATATCAGTAGTTGATAATTTATATACTATAGTGGATGTTAAACTTATTATAAAAGGTCTCCATATGATAGGTTATTCTGCGATAGAAAGTGAAACAGTATCAGGAATAGTATCAACTTGGGCACCTAAGATATGTACTGTTATAATAGCTATTGCTATATCACTTACTACTAATATAATTCCTCATGTAACAACAAGTTATATAAAGAAAGATTATGATGAAGTAAATAGAAGATTCAATCAAGCAATATCAACTATGTTAATAATAACTATCCCTATGGCATTATTATTATTAATGTTATCAAATGAAAGTTATTATATTTTCTATGGTAGTAGTAAATATGGTTCACTAGCACTTAAAGTTTCTGCTATAAGTCATATATTCTTTGGAGTATGGACTGTTATAAATACTTGTCTTCAAAGTATGAGAAAATTTAAAATAGTTTATATTAATTCAGTCGCAGGACTACTTGCTAATGCATTACTTGATATACCACTTATTTTGTTATTTAATAAAGTAGGTCTTCCTGAATATACTGCAACTATAGTATCAACTTGTATTGGATATTCAATTTCAATATCAATCGCATTAATTTATTTAAGAAAAGAAATGCATTTTAGCTATAGAAAAACAATTGACTTAATGAAAAAGTTAATAGTGCCATCTATTGCTATAATAGTTTCGATATTCTTATCTAAAACATTTATTAAGTTTGATTATACATTTATAAGTAGTGCTATTTCATTAATGATACATGGAATATTAGGTGTAATTATATACTTAACAATAGTTTATAAAAACAATGCAATTAATGAAACATTAGGTAATGAATTTATAGATAAAATATTAGTTAAACTAAGACTTAAAAAGGTATAGAAATATACCTTTTATTATGGTAAAATTGTATGGAAGAGGGATTAATATGTTTATAGATGAAGTTAATTTAAAATTAATAGCTGGTAAAGGTGGAGATGGATGTACATCTTTCTTAAGAGAAAAATATGTTCCGCTAGGTGGACCTGATGGTGGTAATGGTGGAAGAGGTGGAAATATTATCTTCAAAGCAGATAAAGGACTTAGAACACTAATAGATTTAAGATATAAAAAAGTATTAAAAGGTGAAAATGGAACTAATGGTAGAGGTAGAAACCAAACAGGTAGTACAGCAGAAGATACTGTTATAGTTGTGCCAGTTGGAACAACTATTAAAGATACAGATACTAATCTTATAGTATGTGACTTAGTAAAAGATGGCCAAGAAGCAATTGTTGCTAAAGGTGGAAGAGGTGGAAAAGGTAATGCTGCCTTTATGACAAATAAAAATAAAGCACCATATACTAGTGAACTTGGAGAACCAGGACAAGAAAGAAATGTTATATGTGAATTAAAACTATTAGCGGATGTTGGTCTTATAGGTTTTCCATCAGTAGGTAAAAGTTCTTTAATATCAGTTATTTCAGCGGCTAAACCAAAAATCGCAGATTATCATTTCACAACACTAGTACCAAATCTAGGAGTTGTTAAATCAGGTGATTATAGTTATGTTGTTGCTGACTTACCAGGTATGATTGAAGGAGCATCTGAGGGAATTGGTCTTGGAGATAAGTTCTTAAAACATGTATCAAGATGTAAAATAGTATGTCATGTTTTAGATATGGCACAAGTTGATAATAGAGATGTTATTGAAGACTATAAAATTATTAGAAAAGAATTAAAAAATTATAGTGAGACACTTTATAATAAAAGAGAAATAGTTGTTGCTAATAAAATGGATCTTGAAACTGCAAAAGAAAACCTAGAAAGATTTAAAAAAGAATATAAAGATTTAGAAATAATCGAAGTATCAGCGGCAACACTAGAAGGAACTAAAGAGTTAATATTCAAATTAAAAGAAATATTAGAGTCTATCCCAGATGAAGAAACATATGATAAGAATGAATTTGAAGATTATGTGCTTTATGAGTTTAAGCATGAAAAACCATATCAAATTAAAAGAGAAGGTCAAAATAGATGGGTTGTTACTGGTAAAGATTTAGAAAAATTATTAAAAATGACTAGATTTAATTCAGATGAATCAGCACTTAGATTTGCAAGAAAATTAAAAAATCTAGGAGTAGATGATGAATTAAAAAGTCTTGGTGCTAAAGAAGGAGATATCGTTTCAATATTAGACCAAGAATTTGAATACGAAGAAAAACTATACTAAAAACACTTAAAATACTTAAGTGTTTTTAGTTTGCCAGAATTCAATTTTTAGAAGGAAGCGCTGAGTTTTTTGTTTTAGTGTTCTTCAAGTTTCTTGATATGATAGTATCATATATTTTATATTATACTAAAAAACAATGTATAGTATTGCTTTACACAAAATAAACTGTTATAATCTTTGCGGAATATTTGACAGTTGGGTGATCGCCAAAATTCAATTTTTTGGAAGGAGGCGGTATTATGAGTAAGAAAGATCTTATAATATCTTTTTTGTTGATTATTATATTGCTTCTTGTTATTCTACTTTATGTTATTTTAATATAATATTGAAATAAAAAAATCACCTAACTCAGTAATGATTTAGGTGAACCCATTATATTGGCGACACCCAACATTCTACGGTCAAGTGTTCCATTTTTATTTTATTCAAGTTTCCTTGATGTATTCATAATAACACATTATTCTTTATTTGTCAAAACAGTTAAATTATAGTAAAATAATTAATAGGTGAAGATGATGAAAAAAAGAGCAATACTAGTAGATGGAAATAATTTATTATTTAGAAGTTATTATGCTACTGCATACAATGGAAACTTAATGAGAAATTCTAAAGGTCTTCCAACTAATGCATTATATGGATTTATAAATATGATAAATAAAATCATTAATGAAGAAAATCCAGAATATATGATGATAGCATTTGATAAAGGACATAATTTTAGACAGGATATGTATGATAACTATAAAGACGGAAGAATTGAAACACCTGAAGATTTAAAAATGCAATTTCCAATAGCCAAAGAAATATGTACTCTTATGGGTATTAAATATATTGAGTGTGATAATTATGAAGCAGATGATATTATTGGAACATTTGCAAGAATGGCAGATGAAGATAAAAATTATAATGCGACTATTATAAGTAGTGATAAAGATTTATTACAATTAATAAGTGATGAAGTTAATGTAAAATTATTAAAACAAAAAGATTATATACTTATGGATGAAAAAACATTCTTTGATACTTATGGTGTAGAACCAATTAAAATGATTGATTTAAAATCATTAATGGGAGATTCATCTGATAATATTCCCGGCGTTAAAGGTATTGGTGAAAAAACAGCAATTAGTTTAATACAAAAGTATGGTTCATTAGATGGTGTATATAATAATATAGATAATATTTCTGGTAAACTTAAAGAGAAGTTGTTAAATGATAAAGATAATGCATATTTTTCATATAAATTAGCAACAATATATAAAACAATAGACTTTGAATATACATTTGAAAGTATTAAATATAATGGTCCTGATATTAATAAGTTAATTGATAAATATAAAGAATTAGAATTTAATTCGTTTTTAAAGAGTATTTCTAAAATACCTTCAAAACAAGAAGAAAATAAAATAGAAATAGTTAAAGGTAAGATAGAAGTAAGTGGTAAATATAGTTTTTATTTAGAACTAGATAATACTAATTATCATGTCTCTAATATAATAGGTGGTTCTATATATGATGGTAAAACTTTATATTATTTAGATTTACCAAGTATATTATTAAATAAAGATTTATTAAAGAATGTTTGTGTAACATTTGATCTTAAAAAGAATATAGTAGCATTAAATAAATATAATATTGAAATTTCATCATCATTTGATACATTAATCGCATCTTATTTACTTGAAATTAATGTTAAAGATGATGTATCATACTTAGCAACTACTTATGGAATAGATATTCCTTATTATGAAAAAATAATTAATAAAAAAACACCACTTAGTGAAGAAGAAATAATAAATGCTATTACTAGTAAAGCAAAGTTTTTATATGATACATATGAAGAATATAATAATAAGTTAAAAGAAGAAGAAATGAGCAATTTATACTATAATATAGAGCATCCATTAATTTATGTTCTTGCTGATATGGAAATAAATGGTATAACAGTTAAAACAAATATAATAGATGACTTAAAGAAAGATATTAAAAATAAAATAGATGTTTTAACTCATAAGATATATGATGAAGCAGGAGTAGAGTTTAATATATCATCTCCAAAGCAACTAGCAGATGTACTTTATAATAAAGTAATGATACCAAGAGGTAAAGGTAAGCAAGCAATGTCTACTGCTCATGATGTACTTATTAAATATGAAACGCATTATCCAATAATTAAAGATATTTTAGAATATAGAAATCTATCTAAATTATATTCTACATATTTAGATACATTTAATAATTATGTTAGAAGTGATGGTAAGATACATACTATATATAAACAAACTGGTACTAGAACAGGAAGATTATCATCAGTAGAACCTAATTTACAAAATATACCTGTTAGAAATGAAGAAGGTAAAAAGATTAGAAAAGCTTTTGTGGCAAATGATAATTGTGTTTTATTATCAAGTGATTACTCTCAAATAGAACTTAGAATACTAGCACATATAACAGACTGTGAAAGTTTAAAAAAAGCATTTAATAATAATGAAGATATACATACTCATGTTGCGAGTGATATATTTAATGTTGATGAAAATGAAGTTACTAAAGATATGAGAAGAACTGCTAAAGCAGTAATATTTGGTATTGTTTATGGTATTAGTGGATTTGGTCTTGGAGAGAACTTAGATATAACAGCAAAAGAAGCAAAAACATATATAGATAAATATTTAGAATTATATCCAGAAGTAAATAAATATATGAAAGATATAGTTGAAAAGACTAGAGAACTTGGATATGTTAGAACACTATTTAATAGAAAAAGAATAATAGAAGAAATAAAGAATACTAATTATTTAATAAGATCTATGGGTGACAGAATGGCACTTAATACACCAATACAGGGAACTAGTGCTGATATATTAAAAATGGCAATGATAAAGATTGATAGTGAACTTAAAAAGAATAATTATAAAACAAAAATGTTATTACAAGTTCATGATGAATTAATATTTGAAGTTCCGAATGATGAACTTGAAAATATTAAAGAACTAGTAAGAAATGTAATGGAAGGTATTTATAAACTATCAGTACCATTAAAAGTAGAAATAGAATACGGTAAAGATTGGTATGATGCTAAATAGAGAGAAATCTCTATTTTTTTAATTTGTATAAAAAAAATTTCAAAAAAAGAAGTGTTTTTAATTTTTATGGCTAATTATTATAATAGAGGGATAACCTCTAAAAAGGAGATGATAAAAATATGAATGAATTAAAAGAATATACAGAAAGATTAT
>CAVBMP010000178.1:0-5394 GCA_963596555.1 Bacteroides helcogenes | reverse complement strand
ATTAAAATTATTCTTTTTTATTGTCATCAAACCTAAAAATTCTTGACACTAACAAAAAAGCAAACCATTAAAGTTTGCCAATGTATTCAATTATCACCTCATCTAGTACATTATCAAATTCTTTAAAATACTGATTTATATTCTTTATATGCCCACCTCCATATAGATAATACTATATAAAAAATATAATTGCATTCAATTTGACAAAACTAGTCATATTTTTCATTCAAATACTTTTCCTAATAGATCTTCTTTCTTTTTACCGTTTAAATAATCACTCACTAACATTTCTTTTTTACCACTAGGTTTTAACTTAGTAATTATTATTTCTCCATCACTACAACTTACTCCTATACCGTCTTTATAAATATTAATTATTTCACCAGGTCTCTTAGGAGTACTATTACCCATCTTTGACTTGCATACTTTGATTATTTGATCATCCAAAACAGCATAACTAACAGGAAAAGGATACATTCCTCTTATTTGATTATATACTTCTTTAACAGTTTTATTAAAATCAAGTTTTTCTTCTTCCCTTTTAATATTATATGCAAAAGTAACTTCACTTTCATCTTGTTTTATTCTTTTATTAGTACCATTAAATATAGATGGAAGTGTCTCTAAAAGTAAATCTCTTCCTAATACACTTAATTTATCATGAATAACAGATACATCATCAGTATCATTAATTACTATTTCACTTTGAGTTATTATATCCCCATCATCCATACCTGGTGCCATATACATAATAGTGATTCCTGTTTTATCATACCCATTCATAATTGCCCTATGTAAAGGACTACCACCTCTTAATTTAGGTAATAATGACGCATGAACATTAACCGCATGATATTTAGGAGTATCAAGTAATATACTAGGTATAATTTGCCCATATGCACATGTAATAATAATATCAGGATTACATTCAAGTACACTTTCATAATCATTTCTAATCTTTTGAGGTTGAAATACAGGAATATTATGTTTTAAAGCAACCTCTTTAACAGGACTAAATTTTAATTCATGCTTTCTTCCTACATAAGAATCAGGTTGAGTAACTACCATTACTACGTTAGTATTTTGGATTAACATTTCAAGAACTGGAACACTAAACTCTGGAGTTCCCATAAAAACTACCCTCATGTCTTTCATAAAATCACCTTTTTCATTATATTAAATATTTATATTTATATCAACAATAGTATTTTTAAATGACATATCATTTATCTCTTTCAATACTTTTCTTAGCTTTTCATCCTTTTTATATTTAATTAATATATTAAATCTATATTTATTTTTAAGTTTAACTATAGAATTAATAGAAGGACCAAGTATAATATAACTTTCATCTAGATTATTATCTAAATATTTTTTAACTTTATTTGCAATCTCTGATGCACTTTCAAACTTATCACTTATAATCATCAAACTACATATATAGAAATATGGTGGATAATTAAGCTTCTTTCTAATATTCATCTCATAATTGAAAAAAGTATTATAATCGTTTCTTATAACAGAATTATATACATAATTATCTTTATTATATGTTTGAATAATTACTTTACCAGGTAAATTAAATCTACCAACTCTTCCACTTGTCTGACTCAAAAGTTCATAAGTTTTCTCAGCACTTCTAAAGTCTGGTATTGATAAACTAGTATCAGGATTAATTATTCCAACTAAAGTAGCATTTTCAAAATTAAGCCCTTTTGATACCATTTGTGTACCTATTAATATTTTATAATTTCCTTTTGAAAATTCACTTATTAATTTTTGATGAGCATTTTTACGACTAGTCGTATCAGCGTCCATTCGAAGAACTGGTACACAATATTTCTTTTCTACAATTGCCTGCAGTTTCTCAGTACCAAGACCAAGATCTCTAATCGCATCTTCATGACACTTTGGACATATTGTACTACTAAAAGTTTTATATCCACAATAATGACATGAATAGTTTCTACTACTCTTATGATAAATTAATGATATGTCACAGTTAGGACATTTAATAACATATCCACAATTATTACATGATAAGAATGTAGAATAACCACGTCTATTTAATAATAATATAACTTGTTCACCACGAGATAACGTTTCTTTAATTTCATTATCTAAAACTGATGAAATAATATAATTATGTTTTTTAGATTCAATATTCATATCTACTATTTCATATTTAGGAAGACTATTACTAATTCTTTTAGTAAGATTAATTAAATGAAATACTCCCTTTTTAGCACGAGCATATTGTTCAAGTAAAGGAGTAGCACTTCCTAGTAGTACTTTACAATTATTATATTCACTTCTTTTAAACGCAACATCTATCGCATTATATTTTGGATTATTCTCTTGTTTATATGTTGTACTTTGACATTCATCAACTATTATTAGGCCAATATTTGTAAGAGGCATAAACACTGCACTTCTTGCTCCTACCACAACCTTAATTTCATTGTTAAGTATTTTTCTATACTCATCATACTTTTCACCCTCTGATAAAGCGCTATGAAATACTGCAACACTACTTCCAAAAACACTTTTGAATCTTGATACTATTTGAGGCGTCAAAGATATTTCAGGTACAAGTACAATAGATGTTTTACCCATCTCTATATACTTCTTAATAAGTTCAATATATACTTCGGTCTTACCACTACCAGTAACACCATATAATAAGAATTTATTATCATTACTTTCAAGTACTTCTCTAACTGCATTACTTTGTTCTTCTGTTAGATTTACTGGTTTAGAGTTAACAGTTTCATATGATACCTCTCTTTTAGATTCTTCCCTCTCTAAAACTATTATTCCCTTATCAATAAGTCTTTTAACACATGTGCTATCATAATTACGTTTTAAATCCCTTTTACCAATAAGATTACTCAATACTTCTATTTCTTTTTTATTTCTTGAATGAGTTTCAATATAATTAAATACATCTATATCTTTATTAATTGCAATATACGAATCATATTTAATATTAATATTAGTTTTAATATCAGCCTTTAATGCCTTAGGAAGCATTGCTTGATAACACGATATTAAAGTACATAATAAAGAATCACTTAAGTATTTACCAAGTGATAATAACTCTTCATTTAAACAAAAATCATTATTAGGTATTTCTTTAATATATTTATATTCTATTTCACTATTAATATCATTATGAAGTTTCAATACAAATCCTTCAACATTCTTATTACCAAAAGGCACTATTACCTTATGTCCTACTTTAATAATAGAAACAAGTTCATCACGTATTTTATAATCAAATACTTTATTTAATGATTTTACACTATACTCTATAACAACACTAGCAAGCATTATAAACCTTTCAAAAATGGATTGTTCTCTATTTCATAGTCATATTTTGTTTCATCACCATGACCAGGATATATAGTAACTCCATTATAATTACTATTTTTAAATTTAATTAAACTTTCAAGCATAACTTTATAATTTTCATCTTTATAGTTACCAATAGTATCTTTGAATATAAAGTCTCCTGTAAACATAATTTTCTCTTTTTTAAAGTAATATGAAACACAATCTAGTGTATGACCATAATTCTTAATGATCTCAAAATCAAATCCATCTATTTTCTTTTGATTATTATAGTCAATTACATCAACTTTAAATTCATTTTTAATACTTTCTAAAGCACCAATATGATCAAAATGATAATGTGTTATTAAAATAGCTTTGACATTATATTTATGCTCTTTGATAAATGAAATAATTTTGTCGCCCTCATCACCTGGATCTATTATTAAAGCATCATTATTATTACTAACTATATAACAATTTTCACTTAAAAAACCAACAACTAGTTTTTCTACTTTAAACATACTCTTCACTTCCATCAAATAATTTAATTAATTCATCAAGTTTATTAATAACTTTAAATCCTTTAGAATCAAGTTCCTTAGAAAATCTAACAGCAATACCACCATTATCTTCCCATTCTTTTAAATTACCAGAGTAATCATCAACTAAAATAGCGTCCTTACTATGAACAACTTTAGTTTTTGATATCTCTTTAGGTACCATAATAATACTTATATCTTTAAATTTATTTCTTAGATATTCTACTTTAACACAACCCTCTGTTAATGAATTTACATGAGTTAAAAATGCTATTTCAAATAAATCACTCGCTACTAATTTATTAATACATTCGATTGAATCATTAAGTATATTTTCATCATTAATAATTTTATTAAAATCATAAGTTGAGAAGAAAATAGATACTTCCCTTTCATTACTTAAATCTACTCCGCTTTTTTCAAGTGCTGAATATAAAAATGGAATAGTATCCATAACAACACCATCAAAATCAATATAAAGTCTTCTTTTCATTAGAACCTCCCTAAAATTGTCCTTAATAAGATTATACTATATTTTTAAAAATATTCAAAAAGTAACACAAAATATGTTACTTAAGATTAATTATTTTATTGTTCTCATCAAGTGCATAAATAATATTGTTACATAAGTCTTCGCTATCATATAGTGTTATATCTTTAATTTTATTTCCATTTGATATTTCATAAAATGGATCTTCCTCTAATAAATTTTTATTATCCTCAACTTTATATACTTTACCAGTAGATGTTAGTACTACAGCAAATATATCACTACATTTACCAGTTTGAACATCTATACTAACAACATCTCCATCAAAAGTATATTCTTTTATTGGATTATTATTATCATTTAAGAATACTAATTTTTTAGAATCATTAATATAAAGTTTACCATTAATATTACTATCAGTATCATAATCATATACATTAGATACTAAAACTTCTGTCTTTATACTAAAGAAATATTCTTTATTATCAATAGTTAAACACTTATAATCAGCAAGACAAATATCATCAGATGGTTTATTATCTTTAGTAGTATTTCCACTACTAGTATTTGTACTGTCAGAGTTATTAGTTTTATTATTTGTATAATACAATGTCACAAATATTCCAAGTAAAACAACAATTATAAATATTATAGATTCTTTTTTCATATATACTCCTTATTTAACATAAACTCCATCAAGTGAAAAACTCTTAGCATCAGTAATTTTAACATTAACTATCTTTCCTATTAAAGATTTATCTCCTTCAATATTAACAAGTTTCATATTCTCAGTGTATCCACATACCTTAGTATCATCCTTATCACTGAGTCCTATTACTAGACACTTAACTATCTTACCTTCATATGCTTTATTTCTTCCATTACTATATTTATTTACCACTTCATTTAGTCTATGAAGTCTATCCATTTTAACTTCTTCACTTACAGTTTCTTTCATTAAAGCCGCAGGTGTATTTTCTCTTTTACTAAATGCAAATGTAAACGCTCCGTCAAATTTACATTCATTTA
>CAVBMP010000177.1:0-3013 GCA_963596555.1 Bacteroides helcogenes | reverse complement strand
AAGATAATTCTATAAAACAAATTTATAAAGGTACTGAGATACAAGTATTTGAGAACGTATTAACTAAAATAGTTAGAGTTAAATATTACAATATTTTCTATGAAACGAAAAAAATTGAAGGTCATAGATATGATCCAGTAAAAAGAGAACAAATGAGAATAGATAATCAGAAACAGTTTGAACAAGTTTTAAGAGATAGAGATGAAAGATTAAAAGCAAGGGCGAACAAAGTGAGTTCTTAACACTCTTGCTTTTTAGATTTCAGCAATTATAATTTTCATCCAAACAAAGTCCTACTTTGTTTGTTATCTATAATTATAAATCGGTATAATTTTAACTAATGTTTAACACCTTTTTTAGTTAACATCTTCATTTTTTAAGCAAATTGAATATTTTAAATTAAATTGATAATTATTATTATCTATATTATTTTCTACAAATAAATTATACTTTTCATCTATAAATTTACCCATTGTCATTACAAAATCATTATTATCTTTTTCGTATCCTAATAATGATAAAATATATTTTGAAAATACTTCTGCTACTAACTCTTGACTATTTATACAAGCATATGGACTTACTAATTCATATATATTTTTATTCTTTACTAATCTTAAAAATTCACTATCATTAGATATATGCAAAAAATTATCAAGTAAATGTCCAAATTCATGAAATATTATTTTTCTACCATCACAATCATTAATACCATCAAATAATACTATAGAAAAATAATCTGCGAATGATTCGTCTATTATTTGAGGTAATTCATAATATCCAGTAAGTTCATGGTCATCTGTAATAGAATAAAAACCAGACGCTCTTTTATCATTAGTAATCTTACTATCATCATAAAAACTATCACATGCCATTGTATATATAAACATATTATAATGATATATAAAATCTTTTTCTTGTTCTAAAGCACACAAAACATGACTAAAAAATGGGTACCTTTCATACATAAAAGATAATCCCATCATTATTTCATATTGTACTTTTTTAGAAACTCCATCTAAATTACAATATGGTATTTTCAAAACACTTCTTACAAATTCATTAAAATAATTTTCTTCCATATCCTTCACTAAATTGTTGTCTTATTCCTTTATAAACTTCATCTATATTATTTAAGGAATAATCAGCTTCATCAATGTATTCTAGTTCATCTCTTAATACTTCATCAGATGAAATAAGAGTATATCTTTCATGATCATCATCATATATTTTAGCAACAAGTGTATGTTCCTTTTTATATAGTGCTAAACATTTAATACCTAACATTTCCGCTATTGGATTAAGCGCTTTAAAATGTTTTCCTACAAAAGAAGCATTTTCTAAAAAACTTGCTAAACTTTCAAACTCTTCTGATAAACCTTTAAAGTCTCTACATTTAATTACAGTGTTAATAAAATTTTCACCTAATGATTTTAAAATTATATCATTACCATCAGTAATTAATCTATAAAATTTACTACATCTTGAATAATCTAATGTTCCTTCTCTTTCTTTTATACTTTCTAAAAGAGAATTTTTCATTTCATTTATTTCATCTATCGCAGCATCATCATCTATCATTGACGTAACATCATCTGTAATTCTTAGAACATTATTTAAAAGAGCATCGTTTTCTGCACAAAATACTTCTGGTTCTTTTTTTAAATAAATTTCTCCATTAATAAATACTTCCATATTAAAGTTTCCTTTCTAATTGTTTTTCTTTTTTTACACTTATTATATTACTTAAACCTAAATTTTCAATAGCGTTATTAAAATCTTCTAATATATCATCACCTTTAATACCTAAATTAAAGGCAGATGTAATAAGAATATCATCTCTATTAAGTTTTAATACATTCCTTATTGTTTCTTCATTACATGCTTTACCATATCCATATTGCCAACTACTGTCTAGATCTAAAGTCTCTATAACTCTAAATAAAATTCTTCTTAAAAAACTAATATTACATAACACTTTATATAATGATTGCATACTAATCTTTTGACCATAATTTTTTATTTTAACATTTATAAATTCTATTTCATTTGATGCTTCATCTAATGAAAATGTATTCAAATCAACTTTATAGCCAGATTTCTCCAAAGCAGATACAATACTTGCTATAATTATTGCTCTATTTATTACTTGTTTTTCAGTAGTATTACAAGAATAAGATAAAGTAACAAACATTCTAATAAATTTTGGTTTTAATACTTTCATTTCAGTTTCATAACAAAGGGGATTTCCTACACTATACGCTTGTATATTTAAGTGACCTCCTGCTTGAGTTTTTAAAGTTTCATAAATATGAACAGGTATTTTCTTAGCACTCTCAAATTGAGTATTTAATTTAATAAAATCATCATATCCAGTTGTTTCACTACTTATTAAATTTTCTAATGCTTCTTCATAAGGTACGCCTGCGAAATTAACATTTCCACTCTCACTTGCTAATGTATTAAATACTTCTTTATTTATTTCAGGTTCACTTTTCAAATATTTATAAAGATCATATAAACTTTTAAAAGATGCTTTATAAATATTAAATTCTTTTCCATTAATATCAATAGTTGTAGGTTTGAATATGTTATTTGGATATCTCTCATAGTTTGTCATAAACTTATCTCCTACAGTTAGTATATAATTTTTTTGCTAGTGTTATTTCATCAACATCTGATAATTTTACTGAAGAAGTATCAACAATTTCATCATCAGTAAATCCATATCTTTCTTTTAATTCATTCGCTATAAAAGCAAGATATCCATCATTTTTAGTTTGAGTAAACTTCTCTCTCATTATTTGGTCAACACTTTTACTATTATGATTTATATATTTTACTATCGCAGATGCATCTCTAGTAGTAATCATACCAGGTGCATAACAAAGAGACTCTCTATCAGCATATTTTTCACAAATCTCTCTAAAATTAATAAATAGTTTATACCAGTCTGAATATCTACCAAATATTTTTCTTTCAACTTCACTATCATATTTAAATAGTTTAGGAG
>CAVBMP010000176.1:0-5474 GCA_963596555.1 Bacteroides helcogenes | reverse complement strand
CACACATATCCACAACTTTACAATATTAATTAATTGTGTTATTCTAAAGTCAATTTAAGGAGAGGGTTATGGAAAAAGAAATTGATTTTTGTTTAGAGTATTTAAAAGAATTATCAAAAAGGTTTACTACTAAAGATGAAGTTATAGCTGAAATAATTAATCTTAATTCTATATTAGCACTTCCAAGAAATGTAGAACATTTTATGAGTGATATTCATGGTCAAGCAGATGCATTTTGTCACATCATGAATAACGCATCTGGAGGTATAAGATATAGAATTAAGCAAATATTTGATGGTGAATTATCTGAAAGTGAACAAGACAAACTTGCAACATTAATATATTATCCTGAAGAGAAAATGAAACTTGAATTAGAAAGTGTTAATGATAAATATTCTTGGTATGAAACTAATATATTAAGAATAATTGAAGTTGCTAAAAAAATATCTTCTAGATATACAAGAAGTAAGGTAAGAAAAACATATAAATCTAGTTTAAGTTATACAATTGATGAATTACTTAATAATAAAATTGAGCAAGAAAATAAAGATGAATATTATAAAATGATTATATCATCTGTTATTAATCTTGGTTCTGCTGAGGATTTAATTAAAGCGTTGTGTACATTAATAAAACAACTTGCTGTTAATGAATTCCACATAGTTGGAGATATATATGACAGGGGCCCTGAGCCACATAAGATAATGGATATGTTAGGTGAAAACCCTAATGTTGATATTGAGTGGGGTAATCATGATATATTGTGGATGGGAGCAAGTCTAGGAAATGATTTGTCTGTTGCTGGTGTTATTACTAATAGTGTTAAATATAATAATTTAGATATACTTGAGAATGCTTATGGTATAAATTTAAGACCTCTTGCTAATTTTGCGGAGAAGACATATAAAAATGCATTAGTATGGAGACCGAGAAAAACAACAGAGGATGATTATATTGAAGATTATGATATAAGACAAGCGGCAAAAATTCATAAAGCAATTTCAATAATTATGTATAAATTAGAAGGCCAATTTGCTTTAAATCATCCAGAGTATCAAATGGAACATAGAAGATTATTAGACAAAATAGATTATGAAAATGAAAGTATTGTTATAGATGGAAAGGAATATCATTTAGAAGATGTTGACTTTCCAACAATAGATAAAAATGATCCATATAAATTAACTGAAGAAGAAGAAAAAGTAATTGGTGACTTAACTATATCATTTATGAATAGCGAAGCATTAAAAAGACATATTGATTTATTCTTTAGTAAAGGTTCTATGTATAAAATAGAAAATAACAATTTAATGTATCATGCTTTAGTTCCTTTAAATGAGGATGGTACATTAAAAGAAGTGTCTTTTGTAGAAGGAAATTTAAAGGGAAAAGAATTATTTGATTATTTAGATAAAAAAGTAAGACAGTTATATTATAATAAAGGTAATAATTCTAAAAAAGAACTTGATCTTATGTGGTACTTATGGACAGGACCAGATTCACCTTTCTTTGGTAAAGATAAAATGACTAATATGGAAAGAGTTTTAATTAAAGACAAGTCATCTCATAAAGAAAAGAGAAATTATTACTATAGTTATCAAGAGGACAGCGAAGTAATTGAGAATATCATGAAAGATTTTGGTTTAACTGATATTAAAAATGCACATATAATAAATGGACATATACCAGTTGAAAAAATAAATGGTGAAAATCCATTAAAGGCAGATAGTAAACTAATAGTAATAGATGGTGGTTTCAGTAAAGCTTATCAAAAAACCACAGGTATCGCAGGTTATACATTAATATCTGGATCAACAGGAATGAGAATAGTTGCTCATGAACCTTTTACAAGTTTAGAAGATGCGATTGTTAATAATACTGATATAAATTCTACGATTGAAATTAAAGAAACAGTTAGAAAAAGAATTACAATTTCTGATATAGATAAAGGACGTGAACTTAAAAGAGAAATTTATTTCCTAAAATTATTAATTAAAGCATATGATATGGGTATTATAAAAGAAAATAGTGAATTTAAATATATAAAGGTACCAAAATAATAGTTAATTAGACTTGAATTTTTGAAATTTAAGTCTTTTTAATTTGTAAAAGAATTGCCAAGTATAATTATGATTATAGACTTATTTAAAATATGATTATACAATATAATAAAGATAATATAAAAATTTAGGAGGATATTTATGGAAGAAGATAAGAATGAACAAGTAAAAATTGAAGAAAAGAAGGAAGAACAAGTAAATACTAGTGAAAAGAAGGAAACTAGTAAATCATTATTAATTATTTTAATTATAGTACTAGTAGTAGTAACTGCATATTCTTTATGCAAGATATATAGTGATAAAACTAAACCTATTGATGATGACAATAGCGGAGACACAACTAATGTTATTGATGATAAAACCAACGGTGATCAAGTCACTCCTAGTGAAAGCATGTTTTCTTTTGACAATGATTATAATTTAACTAATTTAGAAGAAAGTTACGCTATAGTTGATTCTCTATCAATTAAATTTACTGGTACTCCTAGTACTGATGTTGAAAATGGATTTACTTATGTAGCAGAAGTTACAATGAATGGTAAAAATATAGTAACAGGTTTATTTGAAGATGTTAATAAAAAAGTAATTTACTCTAAGGATTATGCTTCTCAATTTAATGTTAAAAAAATAAATAATCTATATATTTTACAATCTAAGATTGCTGCTCAATATGGCGGTACTTATATTGTAGTACTTAATCAAAATGGCGAAGTGTTATTAAAGAAGAGTAATGTTAAAACTGACTTTACTAAAGTTAATAATGAAAAATATTTAACAATTACAAATTATAGTGAAAATCCTTCTGATAATAATTCAGTGGAAGAAAAATACTTAATTGAAGAGAATTCTTTAATATTAAAATAATATATTTACATTTTTATATTGATTTATTAAAAAATTTATGATATTCTGTTTTTGACATTTACAAAATTACATGCGTTTTTGTGTGGCTTAATTTTACTCGTTATTTTACACATTGATAAAAATGTGTGTTTTTTTGTTGAGGAAAGGAGTGAGAAAGAAAATGTCATTCATCAATGTTAAGCACATAAGTAAAACTTTTAAGGTTGCGAAAAGAAAAAGTGGTCTAAAAGCAACTTTAAAATCATTTTTCAAAAGAAACTATATCTATATTGAAGCCGTAAAAGATATTTCGTTTCAAATTGAAAAAGGTGAAATTGTTGGTTACATTGGACCTAATGGTGCTGGTAAAAGTACTACCATAAAAATACTTAGTGGAATATTACTTCCTGATAGTGGAGAGTGTAAAATCAATGGTTTAACTCCATGGAAGAATAGAGAAAAGTATGTTTCAGATATAGGTGTTGTATTTGGACAAAGAAGTCAATTATGGTGGGATATACCGGCAGAAGATACTTTCGATTTACTAAAGGATATATATAATCTTGATAATGATGAGTATCTTAAAACTAAAACTGAACTTGTAAAACTTCTAAATATAGAAGAAGTGATACAAATACCTGTAAGGCAACTTAGTTTAGGTCAAAGGATGCGCTGTGAAATTGCTGCTTCGTTAATTCATAATCCATCCATATTGTTTTTAGATGAACCTACTATAGGATTAGATGCTGTATCTAAAGAAATAGTAAGGGACTTCATAAAAAAATTGAATAAGGAAAAGAAAACTACAGTAATTTTAACAACTCATGATATGAGTGATATTGAGGCTCTTGCTAAAAGAATCATTTTAATTGGTAAAGGTCAAATATTATATGATGGTTCTTTAAATAACTTGAAAAATAAATATGGTCATATTAAAAAAATAACAGTTACTTCTAAAGATAAAGTAAAATCTTTTAGAAAGAATGGTATTATCTCTTATGAAAAAGTAGATGATTATTATTCTTTTACGATTGATGTTACTAAAGTGACTGTATCTGACTTTCTTAATTATTTGTCTTCTAAATTAAATATTAATGATATTCAAATTGATAGTGAAAGTATTGATAATATTATTGTAAAACTTTATAAGGATTTTGAGATTTGAAAGCATATATAACATTATTTAAAATGAAATTAATTAGTGCTTTACAGTATAGAGCAGCAGCACTCGCTGGGATATCTACTCAATTATTCTTTGGATTTGTATTTATTATGGTTTACATTACTTTTTATGAATCTAATGATACAACTTATCCAATGCAGGTAAATCAACTAGTTAATTATTTATGGTTAAATCAAGCTTTCTTTGCGTTAGTATTTATTTGGACAAAAGATAAAGACTTTTTATCAATGATTAAAAATGGTAATGTTGCATATGAATTATGTAGACCAATTAACTTTTATAGTAAGTGGTATATAACTATGTATGCTACTAGAATTGCTAATGTTACTTTAAGATTTTTACCAGTTATTTTAATAGCATTCTTATTACCTAGTCCTTATAATATGACTCTACCTCCTACTTTTATGACTTTTATAGTATTTGCAATTTCATTAATTATTTCTAGTATACTTGTAACATCTATTACTATGCTTTATCATTTAATCACATTTTTTACTATGGATGAAAAAGGAGTTATATCATTTTTGATGGTTTTTGGAGAGATATTTTCTGGTGGAACTGTACCAATTGTTTTTTTTCCAAAGTTTATGCAGTTTATAGCAAAACTATTACCATTTCAATATATTTGTGATTTACCATTTAGAATATATTCTGGTAATATTCCAATTAATGAATCAATTTCTGTCCTTATAGGTGGATTAATATGGTCAGTAGTAATGATTATCTTCGGATATTTACTTTCTAGAAAGGCACTTAGAAATGCTAGTGTTCAAGGTGGATGATGAAACTATATATTGAGTCATTAAAAATGCATTTTAAGAGTACACTAGAATATAAAGCGTCATTTATAGTAGGATTTATATCACAATTTTTAGTTTTCTTTACATATTATTTTATAATAATAGCGCTATTTACCAAATTTGATAATATTAAAGGATTTACTCTTTATGAAGTGTTACTTACATTCTCTATTATTCAATTTGGTTATTCAATGAATGAATTTTTTGCAAGAGGTGTTGATACTTTTGAAACATTAATAATAGATGGTAGTTTAGATAGGTTACTTGTTAGACCTAAAAATTTATTATTACAGGTATTATGTTCCAAGGCAGATTTTGTTAAAATATCTAGAATAGTTCAGTCAATAATTATTTTATTTATTTCACTATCACATTTAAATATTGAATTTACATTTTTAAAAGTTTGTTGTCTTATTCTTATGCTTATTAGTTCAATAGTTGTGTTTTTTTCAGTTTTCTTACTTATGGCTTCATACTGTTTTATTACGGTACAGGTGTTAGAAATTAAGAATTTATTCACAGATGGTGGTAAACATATTGCTCAGTATCCAATAGGTGTATTTAAAAAAGGAGTTGTTATGTTTTTTA
>CAVBMP010000175.1:0-2329 GCA_963596555.1 Bacteroides helcogenes | reverse complement strand
TCTTAAAAGAGAATTTAAAATATATATTAAAGACTTTAAAAAGAATATTCCTATTATGTTAAAGTATTATGTATTAGGTATAATAATAATGATAATGAGTAATTTACTTATCAGTATGATTATTGGAAATGTTTCAGCCAATGAATCAAGTGTAAGAGATAGTTTATTTGCTTTTCCAGTTTATACAATGTTAAGCATAATGATAGTTGCTCCATTAAGTGAAGAATTAGTATTTAGAAAAAGTATTAGTCCTTTAATTAAAAACAAATGGATTTATGCAGTTGTTTGTGGATTATTATTTGGAGGAGCTCATCTTTTAGCAGGTGAATTTAAATTAATAAATTTATTATATTTAATACCATATGGTAGTTTAGGATTTGTATTTGCTCTTATGAATAGAGAAACTAAAACTACATTCTCATCTATAACAATGCACTGTGTTCATAATACAGCTACCGGTATTTTATTATTAGTGACTTATTCATTGGGTGTATTATAAATGGAAACTGAAAAGAAAAAATCACATAAATTTTTAAATTTCTTATTATTTATTATAATATTATCTTTAGGATTAGTTTTTTATTCAAAATACGTTGGTGTTAAAGGTTTAATTGTAAAAGAATATAGAGTTGAAAGTAATATATTAACTGAAAATTACAGTGGTCTTAAAATAGTTCATTTTTCTGATCTTTTATTTAAGTCTACAGTAGATAGAGATGATATAAAAGATTTAGTTAGTAAAATCAATACTCTTAGACCAGACATTATTGTATTTACTGGTGACTTAGTAAATAAAAATGCAAAGTTATCAAATGATGATAAAGAGTTTTTAATAAATTCTCTTACAAGTATGCATGCATCTATAGGTAAATATGCTATTTATGGAGACTATGATTATAGTTTTGATAATTATGAAAGTATAATGATTAAAAGTAATTTTAAAGTACTAAACAACTCTTATGATGAAATCCTTTATAAAACAGATGATCCATTATATATAGTAGGACTTCCTAGTTCAATTAAAGATACTGTTAAAGTAAGTGATGCGTTTAGTTTCTATAAGGATGAAAATAGAAGGTATATAATATGTTTAGTTCATGATGGCAATACTATTAAATATTTAGATGATAGTAATTATGAAGTAGATTTAGTCTTAGGAGGACATTCACTTAATGGTAGTGTAGTTATTCCATATTATGGACCTTTATTTGTAGATAAAAATTCTGGTAAATATTATCAAGAAGAATATACAAAAGGTATTACTAAAATATATATTTCAAGTGGTCTTGGTACTAATAAATATAATTATAGATTTAATAATAAACCATCATTTAACTTATATCGTTTAAAAGCACAGTCTTAACTGTGTTTTTTACATAATATAAAATAGAGGTGAAGTATGTATACTAATTTTAAATATGGTAAGGATAGATTTGTACCATTTGCTGCACCTTTCTTATTAGGTGCTTTAACAGGAGGAGTAGCAGTAGGGGCATTCAATCCTTATAGACCAAGACCAGTTTATTATCAAAATCCATATGGTTATTATCCTTATTATTAATAAAAAGTAGTAATTCACATTATAGGAATTACTATTTTTACTTTAGTATATGAGTTTTTTAATGAAGAATATTCAATCGAACCACCGTGAAGTTCAATTATTTCTTTAGATAAACAAAGACCAAGACCAGTTCCATAATTTTTCTTTGAATAGAATGGAGTAAATAAATTATCAATAGTATCTTTATCCATACCACATCCATTATCTTTAATTATAACTATTAAATTATCATTTGACTTGTATGAATTAATATTTATGATACCGTTATTATCTATTGCTTCAGTAGAATTCTTTAATATGTTTATAAATACTTGTTTAAGTCTATTATAATCTGCTTTAATGATAAGATCACTTTCAGATTCAATATTTAATTTAATATTTTTATCGTTGAAAAAAGGTAAAATAGTATCTTTAACTTCATTTAATAAATCATTAAAGTTCATTTTGTATTTGTTTACTGATAAGTTATTTAATGAAGAAAAATCTTTAAGTACCAAAAGAGAATTATCAACTTCTTTTAATAATATATTTCTATATCTTTCACATTTCTCACTATCATTACTATTAAATATATCTAAGTATCCTTTTATTACCGCTAAAGGATTTTTAATTTCATGTGTTACTTTAAATATCGCAGTTTTAAATTCTTTATTGTTACCAATCTCTTCTAAACTAGAATACATCTTTATAATATTTTTAAGTTTATTAATATAAAATGTAATTATATATATACTAATTAAATATAAAACCACTATTACAATATAATCA
>CAVBMP010000174.1:0-3220 GCA_963596555.1 Bacteroides helcogenes | reverse complement strand
AATGATTTTAATGCTGAAGTAAAAGATGGACAAAAAATTGCTATTGTTGGACCAACTGGTGCTGGAAAAACGACTCTTGTTAAATTGTTAATGAGATTCTACGATTTGAATGGCGGAAGAATCACAATAGATGGTTATGATATAAAAGATTTTAATAAAGGTGATTTGAGAAAACATTTTGGTATGGTTCTTCAAGACACTTGGTTGTTTAGTGGAACTATAAAAGATAATATTAAATATAATAAAGAAAATATTAGTGATGAAGATGTATGGAATGCTTTAAAAATAGTTGGTGTTGATCATTTTGTTAAATCTCTTCCTAAAACATTGAATTATAAAATAGAAGATAATGAATCAATTTCTTCAGGACAAAAACAACTTCTTACTATCGCAAGAGGTATGATAAAAAATTCTCCATTCTTAATACTTGATGAAGCAACATCTTCAGTTGATACTAGAACAGAAGAATTAGTCCAAAAAGCAATGGATAAATTAACAAAGGGTAGAACTAGTTTTATAATTGCGCATAGACTTTCAACTATTAAAAATGCAGATCATATTTTAGTTATGAAAGATGGCAATATTATCGAACAAGGAAACCATGATGAACTTATTAAGAAAAATGGTTTCTATGCTGAACTTTATAATTCACAATTTAAAATTGACTAAATGCATATATTGTCATATAATTGAAATAGAATAAAGTAGGAGAACATATGAAAAAGAATAAAGGAAAAATATTAAGTAGAAATCATATTTTTTATATTATTCTTTTTGTATGCGTAAGTCTTATTAGTATAGGTTATTCTGCTTTAAATACAACTCTTAGTATTTCTGGTACAGCAACAGCAAGAGCAAAAAGTGATATTAGAGTAACTGGTATAAAATCAACAAGACTTGAATATGGTGCTTATGAAAAAACAAGCCCTAAATATACTAAATATACAACTCAAATGGAGAGTACTCTTCCTGAAAGTGCATCTATTATTGAATATACTGTTACTATAAAAAATTATTCAGATAAACAATATGAATTAATATCTATTGAAACATTAGGAGAATCAAATCCTGATATTATGTTATCTATAGAAGGACTTGCTGAAGGTAAAATATTTGAACCAGGGGAAGAAGTTACATTTGTATTAAAAGAAATGTATACGACAGGTATGACTGAAAGTAGTGATTCAACTACTATTCTAAAATATAATTTTGAAGAATATGTACCCGTTATAGAAAATCAATTATTAAAAGATAGAATACTTGCTGATAATGGCGGAACTGAATCTATTGAAGCAAAAGGTACTCCAACATTTACTGCTGTTGAAACTAGTGATGCAGGAATGTATAAAGATACTGATGATAAAGGTTCGACATATTATTTTAGAGGTGCTGTTACTAATAATTATGTGCTATTCGCAGGTTATTATTGGAGAATAGTTAGAATTAATGGAGATAACTCAATTAAACTTATTTATCAAGGGGCTACTGCTGATGCTAGTGGTACGGCTTCTGGAATTGGAACTAATAGATATAATAGTGTATCTGGTTATCAAACTTCTGTAACTTATTATCGTACTGGTATTCTTGCATCTGCATCTGAAATTTCAACAAAACTAAAAGAATGGTATGGTAGTAATTTAGTTAATTATGATGAGTATATTTATAAGGATTCCATATTTTTTGCTGATCAATCTTATTCAACAAGTATATTATCTGCACCATCTACAAGTAATTCAAGTCTTTCAAATACAGCAACTGCCACTTATTTTGGTGCACGATATAGACTTATTTCAAAAAAACAGCCTACATTCCTAATACAAAATGATGCCAAGCATACTTCAAATGCATCAACTGTAGGTGATAAGAATTTAACTTATCCAATTGGTTTTATAACTTTAGATGAAGCTTATTATGCAGGTGGATTTAGTGCTGATAATACAAGTTATTATTTATATTCAGGGACTGACTATTGGACTATGTCTCCTTATATTGTAGAAAGGACGGCCTTACTTAGTAAAACATATAATGCTAAATTAGCTATTGTAAATTCAAGTGGTCAAATAACTACTGGTAACTCTGATACTGCTTATACTATGAGACCAGTTATAAACTTAATTCCTGAAGTTAATTGGGCTAGTGGAACAGGTACTGCAGATAATCCATATATTCCAACACTTGGAAATAGTGAAACTGAAGTTAAAATAGATCCAACTCCTTATTATAATAGTACTTTAGCAACTGCTATTACATCTATGTCTGATGCAGGAGATACTTCAATATTAAAACATACTTCATCACTTGAAAATAGTGCTGCTGATGATAATTATAGATATTCTGGAAGTGATCCTGATAATTATGTTTGCTTTGGTGATTCATCTTATACAGGAGCAGATGGAAGTACTTGTGCTACTAATAATTTATATAGAATATTAGGCGTATTTGATGGTAAGGTCAAATTAATTACAGCAGATTATGTAACTACTGATATGGCAGGTTCATCAGATGCGTATAGAAGCAGTGCAACTAGTTTAGATTCAACATATACAGGTAAAAGAAGTGCATCTGATATTGCTCTTTATGCATATACCTTAGCAGCAGATAGTAATGCTACTACTGCAAGCAATGATTGGAATGAAGCTTCTGCCTTAGCTGCAACTAATTTAAATAGTATATTCTATAATTCATTTAGTAGTGATTGGAAGAGTAAAATAGTTAAAACAACATGGCATGTAGGAGATGTAAGTTACTTTGATGCTATTAAAGAAAAAGCAAAATTAGTTATGGATAGAGAAATAGGTAGTGATGCAACTTATGAAAATTATATTGGAATGATGTATTATTATGAATATGCATTCGCAGCACAACCTAAAGTATGGAAATATAGTATGAACTCATATGCTAATTATACTGATAAAAACTGGATGTTTTTAGGTTCTAAGGAATGGACAATATCTCATGGTAGTTATACTATTCTTTTATCAAAAATAACTACATATGCAGCTGCGATATTAACAACAGGTGCTCCTGGATATGAAAGGGTTAATAATGGACTTCCGATAAGAGCAACATTTAGTATAGATTCATCTGTTAAATTATCATCAGGTAAAGGTACATATGAAAATCCATTTGTATTGGATGTTTCATAATTAGAAGTGAAATAAATAAAAATTGGAAGTGATTATACACTTCTTTTTTTGATGGACTCAGATGAGTGTCAAAC
>CAVBMP010000173.1:0-5196 GCA_963596555.1 Bacteroides helcogenes | reverse complement strand
GTTAAGGATATTGATGAATTTAAAAGAATAAGTAATATAATTATTACAAATAGATTAACAAAGGAACTCAGGGATGTACAATATAAAGTGTATACGAGAGATATATTTTATAGAGATTAATATTAATAATTAATTCAAAAGCACTTTTATAGTTGAACCCATTTTTACTTTCATCCCATTAGATGGGGAAGAGGTAAATACATTATCACCATTTCCAACAAATTCAACATTGAAGTCTTTAAGAAGCGTTTTAGCTTCTTTTTTTGTTTTACCAACTATATCAGGTACAGTTACATAAACAATATCATCCCATCTATATGATTTAGGTATTCCATCTTTACTTTCTGGTATATTATAAATAGATATTATATCTTTAAGTACATTTCTAGCAATAGGGGCACTAACAACTCCACCATATTGAGTAACACCAGTAGGGTGATCAAGTGCGATGTAAATCACATATTCTGGATCATCTGCTGGCATAAAGCCTATAAATGATAGTACATAGTTTCCATACATATATCTTCCATCACTACCAACTTTTTGAGCAGTACCTGTTTTACCACCAATTCTATAGTTTTCAATATAAGCATTTCTACCACTACCATTAGCAACTACACTTTCAAGAGCATATTTTACTAAATCACTTGTTTCTTTTGTAATAATATTTTCTTTTTTAATTTTTGGATTATTATTTTTATTACCGATTGATGAAACTATATAAGGAGTATATAAAGTTCCACCATTAACAACAGCACTAACAGCATTTACTTGTTGTATAGCGGTAACACTAATACCTTGACCAAATGCAGTGGTTGCAAGTTCAACTGGACCAACTTTATCTAGGTTAAAAAGTATTCCGGTTGCTTCACCATTTAAATCTATACCTGTTTTTTTACCAAAACCAAGATTAGTAATATATTCAAACAATTTTTCTTTACCAAGTCTTTGACCTAGAACTACAAAACCTGGGTTACACGAGTTTTCAACAACCTGTACGAATGTTTCGTGACCGTGTCCTTTTCTTTTCCAACAGTGAAGAGTAGAACTTGCTACTTTTATACTTCCTGTATCATTATATGTATCTTCAAATATATTTACTTTTCCTTCATTAATTGCTGAGGCAAGTGTGACTATTTTAAATGTAGAACCTGGTTCAAAGTTAGACCATATTGCTAGGTTTCTATTGATAGTTTCACTACTGTACTTTTGATAATTTTCTGGATCAAATGATGGTATACTACTCATTGCAAGTATTTCACCAGTTTTTGCTTTCATAACTATTCCGATTGCTTGTTCAGCATTATACTTTTTATATGCATTATTAAGTTCATTTTCAAGTGATAACTGTACATCTAAGTCAACTGTAAGTTTAATGTCTTTACCATCAGTAGGGGACTCATACACTTCTGGCATTGAAAGTCTTTTACCTTTACCATCTGAGTAATATTTAATACTACCATTTTTACCAGTCAGTAACTTATCATATTTAAGTTCAAGTCCACTAAGTCCCTGATTATCAATACCTGTAAAACCTATCACATGTGAAAGAGTATTTTTATATAAATAGTTTCTTTTACTTTCTTTTAAAAGATAAACTCCATCAAAATTATAATTATTTATTTTTTCAGCAATTTCAAAACTTAAGTTTCTACCTTCAGGGTGAACTCTTTCTACTGATGTTTTTTTAGTTACATGTTTATACATTTCATCATATGAAACATTTAATATTTCAGATAAAGTTTGTGCGACTACTTTTTTATTTAATATTTGATTAGGTACTAAGTAAAGTCCTACACTAGTTATGTTATCTACTATGACTTTACCATTTCTATCAAGTATTTTACCTCTATCAGCTTGAACAGTTAAGTTTCTACTCCATAAGTCATTAGCAAGATTATTTAGTTTTTTATATTCTATAACTTGTATATAAAAGACTTTCACTATTACAAAAAAGAATATAAGTAATGATATTAAAAATACTATTTTAATTCTATAATTTTGTTTACTTTGAAACATTGTATCACCAATAAATTATATTCAAAAAAAAGGAACTCTTGCGAGTTTCTTATATACATTATTTTTTAATGCAAAATACGGAATAAAGTGGTACTGATTTTATATTGTTTTCAAATCCAAAGTTTTTAGATGATATTCTTATACTGTATTTAGGATTATATTTTTTGATATATTCTTTTAAACTTTTACTATTTGTTCTTCTACCACTTTTTACTTCAACAGGAATTATATCGCCATTAATTTTTATTAGGAAATCTATCTCATATTTATCAAAATTATAGTAATATAATTCTTTATTTTTAGAATAAAATTCACAAGCTATAAAGTTTTCTGTTAATACACCTTTAAACATATCATTTTTATCTAATAATATTTCGTTATAATCTAAATTAGATAACGATTTAAGAAGACCTACATCACTTAAATATAATTTGAATTTATCAGGATTAACAAATGCTTTCAATGGTGATTCATTCTTTTCAGTTAAATCACATTTAAGAATCATATTACTTGCTAGTAACCAGTCTAAACTGCTTTCATATCTTATTTTTCTTGCGCTTTTATCAACTATACTGTATTTAAATGTATTGTTAGTTCTTGCTAGTTCTTTTGGGATAGAATTGTATATTTGACTATTTTTAATTCCTTCACTATTTTCTATATATTTATTCATATCTGCTAGATAAGATGTTATTATTTGATCTTGAAGTTCAAAATTAACGTGTGAAATATTATAATCATTGTTTATAAAATTTTTAATTATTGTAGGCATACCACCTAATACTAGATATTTTTTGTATAAATCCATTGCTTTTTCATGAATTGAATTTATAAGAGGTTCATTTGATTCATAGTGTGTTTTAATTTCATTAATTAATTTATTTTCTCCTAGAGCTATTAGATATTCTTCAAAATCCATAGGATATAAATATTTTATTGTTACTTTGCCAACAGGAAATGATGATTTAAATCTGTTTATCTTTACACCTAACAATGATCCAGCACAAACTATTTTATACATTTTATCACTTTCACAAAAATATTTAAGTGAAGTAATTGCTCTTTCACTTACTTGTATTTCATCTAAAAAGATTATTGTATTATCTACATTTATATTAATGTTTTTGACTATTTCAATTTTTTCTATTATTTTATCTGGATCTATTGTTTCATCAAATATACTTGCTATAGATTCTTCTTTATCTAAATTAATATAGATATAATTATCAAAATTATTTTTACAAAATTCCTCTAATATATATGTTTTTCCAGTTTGTCTTGCTCCAACAAGCATAAGTGGCATTTTAAAATCTTCTTTCCATTTATTTAATTCTAATTCTATTTTTCTGTACATAAAATATAACCTCCATTTACATTTTATCATTTTTTGTTAATAATGTACATATTTTTTTAACTTTTTCGTACGTTTTGTACGAAAAATACGTTTTTTGATAAAAAAAGAACTCTTGCGAGTTTCTTATGCATTAAAGAATTGTATATCAGTCTTTGGCTGTGTAGTCGCTACTGGAGTTGGCATTGGCATTGGTGCGGTTGGTGCAGCTGTTGTGGTAGCTGGTTTTGCAGTAGGTTGTACTCCTGGTACTTGAGTCATTGGTGCTCTTGCTACTCCTGGTTGAATATTCTGGGTTGGTGCGACTGGCTGAGCACTTTGAACTGATTGAACATTCTGAGCTGGTGCAACTGGTTGTGCAGGTTGCATTGGTTTAACAGTTGGAGTAGGTTGACTAGGAGTTACTACACTTTGTGGTTTATTTACATTTACAGTAGGACCAACTACAGGAGGTTCTTTAGCAGGTTGGTTTATTGTTGGTACAACTGTTTTGTTTTCTGGATTTGTTGGTATACTTGCTGTATAATTAATAGTTTCTTTCTTAGGTTCTTCTTTAACTGTTGGTTTCATAGTTTGCAATTCATGAGCAGCTTTATTAACTTCAACATCATTTAAACTATTTTTTAAATTATCTTCTTCATAGTTACCTAAGTCATTATCAAGATCAACTGCTTTTAATATTTCTGAGAATGATGTTTCTCCCTCAATAACTTTATCAAGTCCATCTTGAAGTAGGGTAACAACATTTCCACCATAAACTAGTTTTCTTAAATGATCTTTTGGCATTGCGTTTGTAATAGCATCTCTTATTTCATCGTCCATAACAAGTATTTCATGAAGAGCGATTCTACCTGTATAACCTTTAAAGCAATGTTCACATCCTTCAGGATTAACATCCCACATTTGAGGTATATCTTTTCCTAATACTTTTTTAAATACCATTTTTTCATAATTATTAGTTTCTCTTAAAACTCTACAGTTTGGACAAATCTTTCTTGCTAACTTTTGAGAAATAATACCAGTAAGTGCAGAACCAAGCAAGTATCTTTCAACATCCATATCAGTAAGTCTCTCAATAGTATTTAATGAGTTATTTGTGTGGATTGTTGATAATACTTTGTGTCCTGTGATAGATGCTCTTACGGCTATTCTTGCAGTTTCATCATCTCTGATCTCACCAATCATAATTATATCTGGATCCTGTCTTAAGATACTTCTTAAAACACTTGCGAAAGTTAATCCAATTTCTGAATTAGCTTGTACTTGATTTATACCAGGAATATCCATTTCGACTGGATCTTCAACAGTTATAATATTAACTTCTTCTGTATTCATTTGTTGTAAGATAGAGTATACAGTTGTTGATTTACCAGAACCAGTAGCACCAGTTACAAGTATAATTCCATTTGGAACACTAATCATCTTTTTGATTTTTTCTAAACTATCAGGACTAAATCCTAAACTATCAAGACCTTTAAAACTTTTAGCATAGTCTAAAATACGAAGAACGACTTTTTCTCCACAGTTAGTAGGAAGACTAGATACACGAACATCTAATACTTTTTCACCGATTTTAGTTTTAATCGCACCATCTTGTGGAAGTCTAGTTTCCATGATATTCATACCAGCTATCATTTTAATTCTTGAAACTAAATTTCTTTTATATTTACTAGGTATTAATGAATAATCTGATAACTCACCATCGATACGAATTCTTATTTTTAACGCATCTTTTGTAGGATCAAAGTGAATATCGCTGACATTCTTTTTGACAGCATCTAAAAGTATTTCATTTGCTATCTCAACTATTGGTACTTTTTCAAAAT
>CAVBMP010000172.1:0-2897 GCA_963596555.1 Bacteroides helcogenes | reverse complement strand
CTATTAGTACTAAGAAACTCATATTAAATAAACCATATTTATTATTTAAATTATATAAAGAAGAGAAAAAAATATATAAATACAAAGAATATAAAATTACTAAAGAAGAAGCATATAAAGAAGCACTTAATAGAAGTGAAAAACAAATTAAAAATAGACTTAAAGATAATGAATATATAATAAGTAAAAATACTTTGAAAAAAGACGCATTTCGTAGTAAAATGTATGTAGAAGTATTTTTCAGAGTTTATGAAAATATTGGGGTTACTTCAGATATAGGAGAATTAAATGAAAATAATGGAATCAGCAATTAGAGAAGTAGTTAATATGTCATGGCCAACACTTGTAATAGTAGTCGCTATCATATTAATATTGAAAGTAACTTATTATTTTAAAGGAGATAAAAGAACGTTTTGTTTGCATGAAGAACTAATGGATTTATTGTTTCTTTTGTACTTGCTTATGCTTTTCCAACTTGTAACTACTCAGGATTTAGCAGGTGGAGGAACTAACTTATCACCATTTAAAGAAATATTTAGATATAAAGTTGGTAGTAGTTTATTCTATAGACAAGTAGTTGGTAATATAGTATTATTTGTACCATTAGGTTATTTTGCATCTAGATATTGTAAGATTAATGATTTTCTAACTATATTTTTAGTAACATTACTTTCAAGTGGAGTAATAGAGACAGTTCAATACTTTATAGGAAGATGTTTTGATATAGATGATATTATATTAAATGTAGTAGGTGGAGTAATAGGTTTTCTATTATATATTGCTTTATCTGCGATTAATAAGCATTTACCTAAAGTATTACAGAAAGATTGGTTTTATAATTTATTGTGTATAGGACTTATTGCTTTTATAGTGATATGTGTTCTTAGAGTATATTAAGGAGTTATATGAAGGATTATATTTTTAATACAACAAAAGAAAAAATTGATACAAGTGAAATGGATAAAGTAATTAACTTTGCGTGTAAGAAAATGGGTGTTAAAAATCCTCTTTTAAATATAGTGCTTGTTGATAATAAAAAAATTCAAGAAATAAATAAAGAATATAGAGGTAAAGATGCTGTAACTGATGTTATATCTTTTGCATTTGAAGAAGTTAGTGATGTAGAATATGAAGATATAAGATTTTTAGGAGAAATATATATATCTTATGAAAGATGTTGTGAACAAGCAGAAGAGTTTGGACATAGTATTAGACGTGAGCTTTGCTATTTAGCAGTACATGGACTTTTACATTTACTTGGATATGATCATATGAATGAAGAAGATAAAAAAGTTATGAGAACTCTAGAAGAGGAGATTTTAAATGAATATGATATCACGAGATGAAAGAAAGAGTCAAAAGGGATTAAAAAAGTTTATTAATAGTTTTACTTATCCTATTAAGGGACTTAAATATGCTTATAGAAATGAGCAAAATCTTGCAGTAGATGTTGGTATTGCAATACTTGTAGTTTTATGTGGATTAATATTTAGAGTTAGTGGTTTTGAATGGGCAATACTTGCTCTTACGATTGGACTTGTAATATCATGTGAACTTATTAATACAGCTATAGAAGCAGTAGTTGATTTAATAACTGAAGAGTATCATCCTCTTGCTAAGGTTGCTAAAGATACATCAGCAGCAGCTGTGTTTATATTTGCTATAGTAGCAGTAGTAGTGGGACTTATAATATTTTTACCAAAGATAATAATGCTTTTTAGATAGGAGTAATAATGAAAGAAAGATTAATTAAATTATTAGATAATAGTTATTCACCATATTCAAATATGAAATTTGCTTGTATAGTTGAATGTGAAAATGGAAATATGTATGAAGGAGTAAATATTGAAAATGCTTCATTCGGAGGTACTATTTGTGCTGAGAGAAATGCTATTAATAATGCAATAAGTCATGGAGAAAGAAAATTTAAATCACTTTATTTAATGACAAGTAGTGATGAAATATGTTATCCATGTAATATATGTAAACAAACATTTTTAGAATTTTTTGATGATAATGTTATTTTTAATATAATGACTCATAATGGAAAAATGAAAGTAATGACATTTAAAGAATTAATGGCAACTACATTTACTAAGGAGGACTTAGTATGAAAAGTGGTTTTGTAAGTTTAATAGGAAGACCTAATACAGGCAAAAGTACATTATTAAATACAATATTAAAAGAGAAGGTTGCGATTATATCAAATAAACCGCAAACTACAAGAAATTTAGTACAAGGGATATATAATGAAAGTGATACTCAAATAGTATTTGTGGATACTCCTGGTATTCATAAACCAATTGATAAATTAGGAACCGCGTTGAATGCACAAGCATATTATTCTATAAATGATGTAGATATTTTGCTTTTAGTAGTAGATGCATCAGTACCTTATGGAAAGGGAGATCAATTTATAATTAATAAACTTGAGAATGTTGATAAACCAGTTTTTTTAATATTAAATAAAATAGATAAGTTAACAAATGATCAAATATTACTTAAAATAAATGAATATAAAGATTTATATGAGTTTGCAGAAATAATACCATTATCTGCTTTAAAAGATGATAATATTGATAGATTAATAAGTGTACTTAAAAAATATTTACCAGATAATGTTAAATATTTTATGGATAATGAAAAAACTACTCAAGAATTAGATTTTAGATTATCTGAAATAGTTCGTGAAAAAATATTTATACATACTAATGAAGAAGTACCTCATTCAATATCATGTAAATTAGTAGGTTATGAAGAAAATTCTAAGATAGCAAAAGTATATATAGATATAATAGTGGATAGAGATTCATTACGTAAAATAATTATAGGCGCTAATGGTAATATGATTAAATTAATAGGTAAAGAAGCAAGACTAGATATGGAAAGTATATTAG
>CAVBMP010000171.1:0-9247 GCA_963596555.1 Bacteroides helcogenes | reverse complement strand
GAGTTAAATGAGATTTAATAAAGACAAATTCACAAAATAACAAATTGTAAAAACTTGCAATAAAAATTTTGTTAATATTAGTACATTGAAAGACGAGTAAATACGTTTTATTAATTAAGTTAAATAAAGGGTGGTACTATTTTTATGACTTATTGTACTATTCTTTTTATTTTGAATTTAGGAGATAAATATTAAAGATTTGTATATTGATCTTTTTGTGATATAATTTTTCTATAAATATCGGAGGTAGATAAATGATTGAAGTTTATAAAGGAGATATAACTAAAATAGATGCAGATATTATAGTTAATGCTGCGAATAAAACATTACTTGGCGGAGGTGGTGTTGATGGTGCGATACATAGAGCTGCTGGAAAGGAATTACTTTTAGAATGTAAAACTCTTGGTGGTTGTGAAGTAGGAGAGGCTAAGATGACTCTTGGATACAATCTTAAAGCTAAGAGAATTATTCATACAGTCGGACCATATTATAAAGATGGTAATCATAATGAAAAAGAATTACTTTCAAATTGCTATAAAAATAGTCTTATACTTGCTGAAAAGTATAGGGTAGAAAATAATCTTGAAAGTGTATCAATTGCATTTCCATGTATTAGTACAGGAGTATATAGATATCCATTTAATGAAGCATGTTCTATTGCATACAAGACAGTAAAAGAAAATATAAATCCTCATATTAAAGTTATATTTGTATGTTTTAGTGATTCTGATTATAAAACTTATGAGAGTAAAATAAAAGAAAATGATTAGTTGTCATTTTCTTTTTGGTTATAAATAATTAAATGATGTTGACTTCTTGTACAAGCTACATAATATAAGTATCTTTCATCGTGATTGAATTTATCATCTTTTGTTGTATATACGATAGTCGCATCAAATTCTAAACCTTTTGCCATATATGAAGGGATTACTACTAATTTTCTACTGAATGCTTTTGAATTATTAATAATTAAAGTTAAGTCTTCATTATCTTTTTTAAGTAATTTATAAATATCAATTGCTTCTTTATTAGTTTTAGTTATAATGGCAATACTTTTATTAACTTTTTGTAATTCGTTAATATCATTTAATAATTGTTCTTTTAGATTATTTTCTGTTTTAAATTCAACGGGTATTTTAGTATCACGTCTTATCGCAGATACTAGATTTAATCCTAATATTTTATTTGCGTGTTCAATAATTTCAGGACTTGATCTATATGTTTTATTTAATTCTATGTAATTTACACTTTCATCAAATACACTTTTTAAATCTTCTAGACTTTTATATTGATAATATGGGTTTATTGTTTGATTAATATCTCCTAGAATTGTGAATTTACTTTTTCTTAATATTTTCTTTAGAAGTATATATTGTAGTTTATTATAGTCTTGTGCTTCATCAATAATTGTTTGTTCTATTAAGTAATCATTACCTAAGAATGTAAGTAAACTTTTCATATATACAAATAAACATGCATCTTCAAAACTTATTTCTTTTGAATCTAAATTATTTAAATACGAATCTGGTATTTCTTTATTATATGCTTTTTTAAATTCTTCGCTTTTGAAGAAGTTTTTATATATTTCTTTTATATCTATAGAAATATTTATTCTTTCTTTTAACCATTTTTTTATTTGTTTTGCTTTTGATTTATTGCCTTTGAATTCTAATTCAGATATTTTAATTGATATTTCATCGATTCTTTCAAGTAGAGGAATAGATGAATATCTTTCTCTTAAATAATAATTTAATTGTTCTTTTCTTATATAGAGTTCACTATTAAATATTTCATTTGTAAATTCTGCTTTGCTTGAATAATTTTTTATATATTCTTCGATAACAGGTATTATTTCATCTGATTGTTTGAATTTTATTAAATCAGTCATTAATTCTTCATGTTTATAATATCTTTCAATAAATGATGTGAATGATTCAATATCTTTATATTCAGTTATATAAGTTTCTAAGAAGTCACTAAATGTAGTTTCTTTTGTATTTTCTTCTCCTAGTTCTGGAAGTACGTTTGATATATATTCACTAAATACTTGGTTAGGTGCGAATATTAATACTTTGTCACTTGTTAATCGTTTTATTTTATATAGAAGAAACGCTATTCTATGAAGTGCGACTGATGTTTTACCTGAACCTGCGATACCTTGTACAATTAAGTTTTTATCTTTTATATTTCTTATTATTGTATTTTGTTCTGCTTGAATAGTATTAACTATATTTTTCATATAATCATTATTTTTTTGTGATAATACTTGTTGAAGCATTTCATCTTGTATAGTTAGTTTACTATCAAATACATTTTTAATTTTGGCATCTTCGATTGTGAATTGTCTTTTGTTATGTAAGTAACCTTTGTATATACCACCTGGTGCTTCATATTCTGCATCTCCATGTTCATAGTCATAGAATATACTTGCGATTGGGCTTCTCCAGTCATAAATAATATTTTCATTATCTTTAGTTAGATAGGTAAGACCAATATAAATATCGTTATTACCGTCTTCATCTTCAAATGTTATTTTTCCAAAGTATGGTGAGTTTTGAATTTTATAAAGTTTCTTATAATATTTTGCTTTCATTTCTAAATCATCAATTTCTTTGGCATTATTAGACATTATTGTTTTCATTTCGGTAGGGTCAAGTTCACTTCTTGTATCCCATACATATTTTTTAAATTCTTGTTGTTTTTGTTCATTGTCATATAAGTCTTGTGCTAGTTCTGAAATGTTTTTCCTTAAAAGATTAATAGTTAATTCTAGATGTTTGTTTTCATCGTGAAGGTCTTGTTCACTTAAATTCATGTTACCTCCTTAGATTAAGTGTTACATCGTAGTAATAATTAACAGCATGTCTTGAATATTATCAAAAATGTTTTTCTTTGTCAATTACTTTTTGATAGAAATAGTTAATTTTACTCTTTTAATTGTAAAATAATTATGTTAGAATTGTTTTAGTAATAGTAGAGGAGGTAAAAAAATGAATTTATTAAAAGATAATTTTAAACTTATATTTGTGGTATCAGCAATGGTTATTATTGGCATTGGTACATTAATATATGATGTTAATAAACCATCTTTAAGTGCAGGGGTTGCGGATATTATTAAGATTGGTGATACTGCGATTATAGAAGTGAATGGAAATGTTAATCTTAAAATGGGAATAGATGATTTAGAGGGAGTAGAATTTGCATGTTCTATTGATAATGAAAAAGTTGCTAAGATTTTTGATTGTGAAGTTTTTGCTTTAAGTAGTGGAACTGTAAATGCAAAAATAGAAGTGAAAGATTCAACTAATGGAGAAGTATTAGATGAAAAAACAGTTGCGATCACTATTAATAAAGCAAAAATGAATATAACTAATGTACCAAGTAATTTAACTCTTGAATTAAATGAAGAATATACTTTAAAACCTAATACTAATGGTATAGAAGTTAATCAAACATATGAATATGATGAAAGTATGTTAAAAGTTATTAAAAATGATGATGGCCCTAATACATTAGTTGCGTTAAAAGAAGGAAATGCTACATTTAAAATTATATTTACTCCTACAGAACAAGATAAATATGAATCTACTGAGAAAACAATAAATATAACCGTTTATAATACGATTGAACCAATAATTAAAGTTAATGATATTGAAATGTTTGTTGGCGAAACTAAAGAAATTGATGTAGATACTAATAATATTCAAGGTGGATTAAATTTTACTACTAATGATGACAGTATTGTAAGTTTAGATGGTATGAAAGTTACAGGTCTTAAGGAAGGGACTGCTACATTGACAGTATCTTTTGAACCAACTGATACTGATAAATATAAATCAGTTACTAAAGAATTTAAAGTAACAGTAAAAACTAAAGTTGAAGAAACTGAAATAGACAAGTTTGTAAATGGTATGAAAGAACTTTTGAAAGATGATACTGAAGGTACTGGCAATATTGAATATGATAAAGATAGTAAAATGGTAACATTATCATATTGTGAAAAAGGTTGTTCAACATCTAAACCAGATTCAACTATTAAATTAAAATATGATGAAGAAAATGGTATATTAAAATTTAATAATAGTATTTCTATTTTCACAAGTGATTTAAAAAATTTTACAAATGAGTATCGTCTTGCTTTATCTTTATGGTCATATGCAGTAGATACATATAATGTAGATAGTACTAAAATAGATAGTTGTATAAATGAAAATATGAAGAACGGTAAAAATTCTTGTATATTTACTATTAAAAATAATGGTTTGATATTATTATATGATGATTACTTTGTTTATGATAATTCTTCTGATACTAAGATTTATTTCCCTAAAACATTTAAAAATTTAGAAATTGATATCAGAAACGGTATTAAGGGTAATAGTACTATATATAAAGTAGATACAAATGCTAAGAATGGTACTGTTTTGGTAGACAATGTTAAAAATGTAAATGGAAAAGATATTGTTACATTAAAAGTAAAAGCAAATGATAAATATGGATTTGATAGTTTAACTATTAAAGATAAGAATAAAAAAGATATAACAAAAGATGTTAATTATAACAGTAGTACTATGACATTTGAGATGCCAAGTTCTGATGTAATAATTGATGCGACATTTATAACTAATGCTAAAACAGGAGTTAATGACTTAACAATGTTACTTGCTGTAACTATGGTTGTGTTTGGATTAGGCCTTTATATAGCGAGAAAGAATGTTAAATCTTTAGAGATATAATTAAAAACAGATATAATTAAAAACACTTGATTTTTAGTGATATTTATAGTATTATTAATAGGAAGTTTGTTCTTGGTTTTGATGTTCCTCTAACTCAATACTCAGAATTAACGGATAATTAAAAGAAGGAGGATTTTGAAAATGGCTTTAACTAAAGATAGAAAGTCTGCCATTGTATCAGAATTTGCTAGAAGTAAAAATGATACAGGTAGTGTTGAAGTTCAAGTTGCTTTATTAACTGAAAGAATTAATAAATTAACTGAACATATGAAAGAACACACTCATGATTATCATACTAATCGTGGATTATTAAAAATGGTTGGTAAGAGAAAGAGTTTACTTGAATATTTAAAGAATGAAGATATTCAAAGATATCGTGAGTTAATCAAAAAATTAAATTTAAGAAAGTAGGCACTTATTTTAAGTGTCTTTTATTTTTTGGAAGGGAGAGAAAATGAAAAGAGTATTTGAATATGAATTTAGAGGAAGAAAAATAGTAGTAGAGCATGGTGAACTTGCTAAACAAGCAAGAGGAGCTGTTCTTGTAAGATATGATGATACAGTTATCTTATCTACATGTGTTATGAGTAATAATGTATCAACTGCTGACTTTTTCCCTTTAACAATTTTATATCAAGAAAAATTATATTCAGTGGGTAAAATACCAGGAGGATTTATTAAAAGAGAAGGTAGACCTACTGAACAAGCAACACTAACTGCTAGGGTAATAGATAGACCTATTAGACCAATGTTTAGTGAAAATTTTAGAAATGAGGTTCAAGTAGTAAATACAGTTCTAAGTGTAGATCCTGATAAAACACCTGAGATGACTGCATTATTTGGTACTTCATTATGTTTAGGTATTTCATCAATACCATTTGAAGGACCAGTAGCAGGTGTAATAGTAGGTAAAATAGATGGGGAACTTAAAATTAATCCTACAACAGAAGAGATGGAAAGAAGTACTATTAACTTAACAGTAGCAGGTACTAAAGATGCTATTAATATGGTTGAAAGTGGTTCTAAAGAAGTTTCTGAAGATGAAATGTTAGAAGCATTAATGTTTGGACATGAAGCTGTAAAAGAATTATGTGCTATAGAAGAAGATATTATTTCTGAAATAGGTGAAGAAAAGATTGAAGTAGTTCTTGCTAATATTCCAGATGAATTAAGAGAAGAAGTTACAAATGATATTAAAGATGATATGGTTAGTGCTATTCAAATTAAAGATAAATTAGAGAAATATGCAAAAATAGATGAAGTTAAGGAACTTGCATTAACACATTATGCTGAAAAACATGAGGGTGAAGAAGATTTAGAAGCAAACTTAAAATTAGTTAAGAAAGTTGCTGATGAGATAGAAGGTAATGAAGTTAGAAGACTTATTACTAATGAACATATTAGACCAGATGGTAGAGGTATGGATGAAATAAGAGAGTTATCAGCAAGTGTAGATATTCTTCCTAGAACACATGGTAGTGCATTATTTACAAGAGGTCAAACTCAAGCTCTTGCTATTACTACATTAGGTGCACAAAATGAAGAACAAATATTAGATGGTTTAGGTCTTGAAGATTCTAAAAAGTTTATGTTCCATTATAATTTCCCTGCATTTAGCGTAGGTGAAACTGGCAGATATGGTGCTCCTGGTAGACGTGAAATAGGTCATGGTGCTTTAGCAGAAAGAGCTTTATTACAAGTAATGCCTAGTCAAGAAGAATTCCCATATACAGTTAGAGTTGTATCAGAAGTATTAGAAAGTAATGGTTCATCTAGTCAAGCTAGTATATGTGCTGGATGTATGTCATTGATGGCAGCAGGTGTACCAATTAAAGCTCCAGTAGCAGGAATAGCTATGGGATTAATTACTGAAGATGGAACTTGCGATTCTAAATACACTATATTAACTGATATTCAGGGACTTGAAGATCATATGGGTGATATGGACTTTAAAGTAGCAGGTACTAGAAAAGGTATTACTGCTTTACAAATGGATATTAAAATTAAAGGTGTAACTAAAGATGTATTAAAAGAAGCTTTAGCAAAAGCACATAATGCTAGAATGAAAATACTAGATGTTATGAATGATGCTATACCTGAGGTTAGAAGTGAACTTTCTGAATATGCACCTAAAATCAGAACAATGAAAATCAGTCCAGATAAGATTAAAGATGTTATTGGAAAAGGTGGAGATATGATTACTAAGATCATATTAGAATCAAGTAATGTAACATCAGTAAATCATAAAGATGCAGTTAAGATTGATATAGATGATGATGGTAATGTAGTATGTTATCATATGGATAAGAATGTGCTTGATAAAGCTATTTCTATGATAGAAGATATTGTTAAAGAAGTAGAGATTGGTGAAGTATATACTGGAAAAGTTGTTAAAATTGAAGACTTTGGTGCATTCGTAGAGTTATGGCCTGGTTGTGAAGGACTTGTTCATGTATCTCAACTTGATAATAAGAGAGTAGAACATCCTAGTGATATTCTTAAAGTTGGAGATGAAATTGTTGTTAAAGCAATCGGATATGATAAGAGAGGTAAATTAAATCTTTCTAGAAAAGAATTATTACCTAAAATTGAAAAGAAAGAAAATAAAAAAGATAAAAAAGATAAAAAATCTGAAAATGAAGAGTAGGTTTGCTATAAAATGCAAATCTTTTTTCTTTATATATTGATAAAATTAATTTTAAGTGATAAAATTAGTGTATAAAGATAGAAGGAGATTAATATGAATAAGAAAATTAATTTATTATTAGTTGGATTGTTAGTGTTCTGTGTTTCACTCACAACTATTAGTGCTGCGGCAGCATATCCTAAAGAAAATCCTACAGTTGGTAAAGATTTATACGCTACCGTAGATGAATCATTTGATTTTAGTAAAGTTAAATTTGGAAATGCTACTGGATCTAAAGAACTTAAAAAGATATTTTTAGGTGACTTTGATTCAACTAATGCATACACTTTGAAAAATACTTTTACTGCATATTGCTTAGATGCTAGTAAAACATATCCTGATAGAGGTTATCAAAATATAAGAAAAAATAAAAGTGATTGGGTAAGCAAATCTAAAGTTCAAGAATTATTGATCGCTACTTTATTTAATAGTGAATTCAATTATAAAAGTAGTGAACTTGCTGGTTTTAAACAAGTTGGTAGTATAAGTTATACAGGTGTAGATGATGATGCTTTAATTACTAGCTTAGATGCATGTAAAACTGTTACTGGTTGTACTTTACCAACAGGTATAACAATAGATGAAATTGGAAGATTTACATCTGATACAACTAGCAATTCACCTTTAACAATAAATCAAAAGATTGATGTAACTCTTGAAAAATCATTATATGAAAAATACAAAGTAGAACAAGCAAATACTGCTAATGTTAAAGGTTATGAAGAAGCAATGTGGATTATATCTAATACTTATCCTATGACTTCTATAGAAAATATGTTATCTAAAATAGAAGGAGTAACATTAGATGGTATCAAGAATGATATTAAAACATTAGAGGGAACTGTTTCTGATGATTTGATTGATAAATATATTTATTCAATAGTTCAATATGCTGTATGGCATGTAACTGGAAGTAAAGATACTGATGGAAATACTATAAGTACTGAATTAAGTGCTGTTGACTCATCTAAGTCTATAACAAATCTTGCTAAATTATATTCTTACTTAATTACTGAAGGTAAGAAACATGATACATATAATCCAGGAACAATAAAAATCAATGTTAATAAACCTGAAAAACCAACTGAAAAAGAAACAAGTACAGAAATAACATCTGGTAAATATTCATTTAGTACAGATTCATCACTTGTTAAAACAATTACTGTTACAATTGATAATAATAAAGATGGAAAAGTTAAATTATTAGATTCTAATATGAAAGAAATGACTTTAGTAAATGGTAGTTATGAACTTACTAGTGGTGAAGAATTTACAATATCTGTGCCAAGAAAATCAAATATTACTAAAGTAACTATTAATGCTTATGCTAAGGGTGAAATATATGATGTATCTTCTGCTAGAAAATATTCACCATACCTAGTATTGAATCAAAGTTTTATAACAGGAAGAATGACTACAGATATAGATGCTAGTGCTACATTAAGTGTTGATATAGGACCAGCTACTGGTGTTGAAAATGTTGCTATATTATTAGTTGTTACATTAGTATCATTCTCAATTGGATATTTAGTTCTAGGTTATAAGAATAAACCTGTAGAAATATAATAAATTTTGATAAATTAGAAGTTTTTTAAAAAAACTTCTTTTTTTTGAAGTGTTTTTTCTTTTTTTGACTGATTATTATAATAGAGGGATATAGAAAGGAAGAGATATGGATGAGATAGAAGATTTTTTAGAAAACTTAAATATTAAGAAATATTTATTTAATATTATAATTATTATTTTATTTTGTTTACTTAGTTATTTTGTAATATATAGACTTAATAATATAAATAAAAAAATAGATAATAAAGTAGTGTTGAAT
>CAVBMP010000170.1:0-3537 GCA_963596555.1 Bacteroides helcogenes | reverse complement strand
ACAACTTATATAGCATTATTTATGAATGTAACTTGGAAACCAATACCACACGAAAGTAAAGTAACAATAGATGATATAAATAATAAGGCAGGTGCCTAAATGAAAGAATATTTAAAACAATTTTACTCAGAAGGACTTGCTAACACATTTTATGTAAAACCACTTAATTATTTAAAAAAGCATATTAAAAATAAAAGTATATTGAAGTTATTTTCTATAATATTAAAAGTCATATATACTATATTCTGTATAGTTCTAGCAATTATATTATTTAAAGTAATTTTTCCATTTTAAAAGAAGCATATTTTGAATAGTGCTTCCTTTTTATTTAGTCTTTTTAAAATAATCAAATTTTAAAGTTAAGTCATTCTTTTTAGTAATTCTAGTAATAAAATAGTTTTTATTCTCTAACTCTTCTGATGATATACTCTTACCATTAGTTACTTCACCTTGATATACGTATACATTACCATCGTACCATGAATAATCACTAAAGAATACTATAGGTTCATAATCACTATCTAATGCATCTGTTTGTATATAATTATTTTGATTAAATTCAATTCCAAATAGATTCAATACTGTTGGTAAAATGTTTAATTGAGAAGTTACTTTATTAATAGTTTTTTTCTTCATACCGTCTTTCCATATAAAGAACGGAGTGTTATTTATTAAGTTATTATCTGTTTCTTTATATTTATCAAGAATAGTTTTATCTTCAATAGTATAAAGATAATGATCAGCATAAGCAACTATAACAGTGTTATCAAGTAAATCTCTTTCTTTTAACTTATCAAGTAATAATGAAACCATATAATCAGTTTCTTTTGCTTGTCTTCTAGCACATTCTTCTTCAGACATCTCTGTAAATTCTAAACTCTTTATTTTTTCATCTTCATTTTCAATTTCAGAGTTCATCTCTTCAATCTTTTTTTCTGTATCTTCATTATATAGCATTTTACATACGCCTTTAGTATTAGTAAACGGCATATGTGCTGAATATGTAATTAAATAATCTACAAAGTTTCCTTCTTCAGGGAACATTAAATTACTAAATTCTTCATTCAATATCAATTCTCTATCAAGTTCATATGATTTATCTTTATAGTCAAACATATCAACAAGTCCATAATAATTATCATAGCCCCAATTTAAATAATTAACTTTTCGTGAGTAATACTCGCCACTATTCATGTGAAATGCGTTTACTGAATAACCAAGATTTTTAAATATATTAGCCATTGAGTTTGGGAAATTATTCTTATTAAACGTATATGCATTTTTATTGTATGAAAGTGGTGTTATTAAACCTGTATTAACAGCAAATTCAGAATTAAATGTACTACCTCCACCATTATAATATGAATAATGATTAGTAAAATTATAAGAATGATTTATCATATTATATAAAGTTGGTGTATCTTCTTCAGTAATTAACCATTTATCAATACCTTCCAATTGTAAGAAAATAACATTGTTTCCTTTGAATTTTCCAGTATATTTATTTTTATTTGATTCTTTCAACGTATATGATTCTTCTAAAAAAACTACATCCTCTTGATTTTCTTGCTCTTTAGTCTTTAAAAATGTCATATAGAAATTTCTAACAGTATACTCATATATACCTGTAATTTTCATACTTTTATTGTTATCGTTAAAAGATACATATATATTTCTAGGGTTTTTCCAACTAGACCAAGTTAGTTCTTTGTTTTCATGACCTAATGTAATAGGTATAAACAAATGTAGTATTACAAATGTACAAATTACAATTGAAATATTCTTATAATTATTTTTCTTTTTAATAGGTATATTTTTGTAGCCTATTACAAATGTGACAATTATTATTATAAAAAATATATATACTAGTACATTGCAGTTTTTAAGCGTATCTAAAAAATATGGTGCTCCTTCACTTGCTGATTCCATCAATCTAAAATCAAAGAAAGTTTTAGTAAGTGAAAAGTAAACATTATTCACTAAAAACATTATCATAAATAATATTCCAAATACTAAATACGATACTCTACTTACAATTTTATTACTATTAATAGAAATACCTATAAATAGTCCTATGTATATTAAATCAAATAATAAAGGCGCATAGAACCTATAATTAATATAATCAACACTACTTCCTAATATGAATGTAAATAAGTCTATTAATACAAAAGGCAAGCACATTAAAATAATAAATTTATATTTAATAATGAATTCTTTTATCTTTTTATAGTAACTTTTTATTCTTTTAGAAAGCATGATTTTTTTAACTTTATTTAAAAATTTCATATAAATCACCATTCGTATATTCATTATACTAGTATTTGTATTTTTTTTCAATTGGTACGTCAGAATAAATGTAAACTTCAAATAAAAAAAGTGCATTTAAGCACTAGTTGGTTGGTATTAATAAAGATTGTCCAATTTTCAGTGTTGATGTTGATAAATTGTTTATTGTCATTAATTTTTTGACAGTTGTTCCATATTTATTTGCGATTTTCCATAAAGAATCACCTTTTTGAACCAAGTATGTATTGTAATTTGTAGATCCCGGTATCTTTAGTACTTGTCCTATTTGAAGAGTATTTGTTGATAAGTTGTTAAGACTCTTTATATCGCTTACAGTTGTGTCATATTTATTGGCAATCGTATATAAATTGTCACCTTTTTGGACTATATAATTAATTTCACCTGTTGATTTAGATGGAATTATTAACACTTGACCTATTTTTAGAAAATCACTTGTCAGATTGTTTGCTTTTTTAAGTTCAGATGTAGTTATTTTGTTGTCATATGCTATTTGAGATAACGTGTCACCGCTTTTTACAGTGTATGTTTTTTCAGCATTGGTTTTTTTAGTTTTAGGAAGAAGTAATTGTTGATTAATTGTTAGTTTGTCGGTATTTAGATTGTTAATTTTCATTATTGTACTAACAGTCGTATCGTATTCTTTAGCTATCTTAGATAAATTGTCACCATTCTTAACTTTATATACAAGATAATCATCCGGAATAATTTCTTCCTCTTTAGATGATACTTTAAGTGTTTGACCTACTTGTAGTACATTGGTTTTCAGATTATTTAAAGATTTCAATTTGCTTACAGTTGTTCCATATTTGTTAGCAATGTCCCATAATGTATCACCTTTTTTAACTGTGTAATAGTCACTTCCTAGTGGTGCTGTATATTTAATTCCTTTGTAGTCAGCAACTGCTCTAACAACTGCTTCTGCATATTCTTTGTAATTCTTTTTAATTTGTTCAACGTCGTCTTTTGGACTATCTATAAATCCATACTCAACAATGACTGTTTCATTGTTCGGTGTGTCTCTATGCATGAAATAGTAATCCCTTGATGGGTTGCTTGGTAACCTTAGTTGATAATACTTTCTAACGTTTTGGCCTTCTTTTTCGAGTTCGTTAAGTATTTTTTTAGACAATGTTGAGGAGTTTCTTAGGGCGTATATTACTTCGGCGCCGTCGCCACCTCCTGCATTTTCTGGTGGTGATTAAGAATAGTAAAAAAATATATGATTCT
>CAVBMP010000169.1:0-2595 GCA_963596555.1 Bacteroides helcogenes | reverse complement strand
CCTTCATATTGAAGCATTCTACTTATTTCACTTTGAGTTCTAGTTTTGAAATTTAGAAATTCAGCTTGAAGTCTCATATATTTTTCTTCAAGTTCTTGATTTCTACTTTCAAGTATTTGAATCATTGTGTCAGAATCCATACTTCCACATCCAGAGCATCCACTACACTCACCTGCGCAAGAAGATTCTTCTTCACATCCGCAATCATCGCATCCGCAATCATCACAGTTGCATTCTCTTTCACAAGTGCAGTCATTTTCATTACATCCACAATTTTCATCATGGCATGTACATTCTTTTCCTTCGTTGCAACCACAAGTACATTCATCGCTGCAATTACATGATTTATTTAATTCTTTTTCTGATTTATTTTTATTATTCTTTTTCAAGTTCATCTTCCTTTCCTTTGCTTTCTATATTTTTCTTTAAATATTCAAGCATATTGACAACTCTATCATATTCCATTCTTTTAGGACCTATTACTGCGATAGTACCTTCTCTACCACCAGCATTATATTTTGTTTTAACTATTGTGACGTTATCATCAATCTCACTTTCGCTACCAATATATACCTTAACCTCATCATCACTTTCTTCAATCTTACTCACCATATCTTTGCTTTCAAATTTACTTATAATGTTTTTAACATCATCAACTGTATTGAATTCCGGTTGTTTTAATATATTAGCTTTACCAGTAAATTTAACATCCCTTTCACTTGCAAAATTTGACAAAGCGTTATAAAAAGCATTATACACAACCTCATAATTTTGAATATAATTTCTTATTATAGGCTTAATATCAAACTCAAGTTTACTTGGAACCTCATCTATTGGCGTCCCTATAAGCATCTTGTTTAATAACTCAGTAGTTTTAGCAATTTCATCCGCAGGAATATTTTCTTCTAGGATAATATTCTTATTTTCGACATGACCTGTATTAGTAATAACAATAGCGATTAACTGTTTCTCACTAATAGGTATAACCTCAACTTTCTGCAGTGTATTATTACTAGATTCTTTACCTAAGATAACAGAAGTATAATTAGTCATATCACTAATTATTTCCAAGCTCTTACTTATCGCATCAGTAAGTTCAAGTTCTTTGTTATTAAAGATAGTTTGAAGTTTTAACATATCCTCCCCACTAATCTTCTTAGGCTCCATTAAGTTATCAACATAATATCTGTATCCACTTTCAGATGGAACTCTACCTGAAGATATATGTGTTTTCTCTAAATAACCTAAATCTTCTAAGTCAGCCATATCATTTCTAATAGTGGCACTTGAACATTTAAATTTCTTACATAAAGATTTACTACCGACAGGTCTAGCTGTTTTTATATATTCTTCAACTATAGTCTTTAATAACTCTTTTTGTCTAGTTCCAATCATATATACCTCCTTAGCACTCTTTTTCTTTTAGTGCTAATATCATTATAATATTATATTCTAGCAATGTCAATATATGAGTGCTAATTTTTCAATTTTTTTTCAAATAAAAAGGCCAAATACTAAACCTGGTCCAATAATCAATCTATTTCTTTTAAAAACTTTTTACTTTTAGTTCTAAGTCCTGAATATAAATCATAATATTCATCTATTATCTTACTTATTATTTTTGAATTGTTTTCATCTATATCTAAATTACTTATTTTAGATATATCAACATATTGATAAAGTCTTAATAATTTTAAAACTTTCTCATCGATTAGTTCTTCATTTTCTCTACAGTTAGCACATACATACCCACCTTTATTCATAGAAAGTGTTACTACTTTAGAACTACCACATTTAACACATTCATCTAAGTTTAAATTAATACCTAAATAACTTAAATATTGCACTTCTAATATATTAGTAATTATTCTAGGATTTAAATTATCTTCTATTTTTAGTATTGCGTCTATTAATAGATCATAAACTTCATTATTTTCACTTTCTTTATATGTATGAACAGCAAGTTCTACAAGATAAGATAAATAACTTATCTTAACTATATCACTTTTAATATTAAAGAAATAATTTTTAATATCACCATCTATTAAAGTAGAAAGTCCATTTTCTTTATAATACAAATGAAATGTTCCATAAGCAAACTTTTCACTAGGTAATCTTAATTTACTCTTAAGATTCTTACATCCTTTAGATATACATCCTATTATCCCATATTCAGAAGTAAATATATTTATTATTTTACTACTTTCTTTATATGGCGTATTACTTACAACTATTCCTTCTACTTCAATAATCTTCATGTCTTATATAAATTATTTCCCTTCTTTATATTTTAAATAATATTCAATCTTTCCTGTTTGTTTAAATAACTCCCAAGCTTCTTCTTTAGTCATATTATCTTCTCCTTACAATATTATATTGCAGGAAAATTAAATTATTTATTCATTATTTAATAAATATCCTAAATCTTTTATATATTTTTCTTTTTCTCTCCATTTTTTAATAGTTTTACAATATAGTTCTAGATATACTTTCTTTCCTAATATACTTTCCATATCTATTCTTGCTTCTCTACCTATTAACTTAATCATATTACCATTAGCGCCTATAATTATTTTACGTAATGAATCTCTATCC
>CAVBMP010000168.1:0-5369 GCA_963596555.1 Bacteroides helcogenes | reverse complement strand
TTTAAAGATCATGATATATATGTATTATCAGTTTATAGTGATATGAATTTGATAGAAAGAATACTAAATTTGTTTACCGGAGGCGATTATTATTTAATAAAAGATGTTAGTGATTTATCACCATATTATTTGATAACTAAAAATGAAACTAAATTATTAATAAATATTAAAGATCATATTTTAAATATATATGAACTACCAGAGGATATTAATACTAAGAAGTTTAAATTTGATAATAAAACTTATGTGAATTGTGGAAAATTAAAAAGATAAAATAAAAGAGAAAAATTCAAATTTCCTCTTTTTTTCTACTTATATATTACCACAAAATCGTGTTTTTTTCAAGTCTTGTATGTATATCAAAAATAGTGTATTAAATAATAGAGGTGAAATATGAAAGAAAAAAACATGACTGCTTTAATAAGTTGTTTTGCTAGATGTTATCATTATAAAAATTATAAATGTAGAATATTTAGCGACTCTTATGCAGAAAAAATATTAAGTAAAAATGAATATGATGAAATATCAGAAAATATGATAAAGGGAATATCTTTCTTTAATAAGGATTTTAAAGGTGATGAAACACAGGCATTAAAATGGATAGTTAATAATAGACTTTCTCCTTCGTTACTTGCAAGAAGTGCCTTTTGTGAGCATCATTTATTAAATTCAATTAAATTTGGTTGTAAAGAGTATCTTATATACGCATCTGGATATGATACTTTTGCATACAGGAATAAAACTAATTTAAAAGTTTTTGAACTTGATAAAGATGATGTGATAGATGATAAACTAAGCAGATTGAGTGATAAAGATAAAAGAAAAGCAAACTTCATTAAATGTGATTTCACAAAAAGTAACTGGATAAATAATATTCTTGAAAGTACATACGATAAGAATGCAATCTCATTTAACAGTTTACTTGGCATTAGTTATTATTTAACTACTGATGAATTTAAAAATATGATTAAAAATATATCTAGTATTATAAAAGATGGAAGTAGTATAGTATTTGATTATCCAACCTATGAAGATAGTGATACATCTAAATGCACTGAGTCACTGGCAAAAGAATCTAATAATGAAATGAAATCTAAATATACATACAATGATATAGAAAAAATACTTAGTGATAATAATTTATATATTTATGAACATCTTAATCATGATGAGATGACTGAAAATTATTTTAAAATATTTAATCATATGAACCCTGATGATAAAATGTATGCTCCGATGGGTGTTAATTATTGTTTAGCAGTTAAAAAAACGTGTTATAATAGTAATACTGAAATAAGTGAATGAATAAGAAAGGAAAACTATTATTGTAAAATTAATGTCATTGTAGTTTTATAATAATAACTGCTCATAATGAATAAGAAAGAAATCATTGAAATATTAAAAAAATATAATTTTGATAGTAAGAAATATATTGTGATAAGTGGTGCATCTATGGTTATTCATGGTGTCAAAGAATGTACTAGTGATATAGATATTGCGGTTACTCAAGAATATTATGATTATTTGTTAGAACACTATGAATGTAAATTCGAGAAAGTGAATCCATATAATCATAAAATATATTTTATAGACGATATTATTAATTTTGGAATAGATTATTTTACAGAACCAACATATATTGAAGGTATACCAGTTCAAACTCTAGAAGATGTACTTAAATTAAAAGAATCTTTATCAAGAAATAAAGATAAAAAAGATATAGAACTAATAAGGTGTTATAATGAATCAAATTAAAATAGGAAAATTTATAAAGAAAAGAAGAATGTCAAAAAAATTAACTCAGCAAGACCTAGCAGATAAACTGCATATTACTGATAGGGCAGTATCTAAATGGGAAACTGGTAAATGTCTTCCAGATGCATCTTTAATGATTGAACTATGTAATATACTTTCAATATCTGTAAATGAATTATTAAATGGTGAAATGTTAAGTAATAAAGATTATTCTTCAAAATATGATGATTTACTTATTGAACTCAAAAAAGAAGAAGAAAGTAAAAACAAGAAACTTATTTTTTCTATGTGGTCTATGCTTTTAATAACACTTATGTTTTTTGTTGAAACTATAATTTTAATCATGAATTATGTAAATGGAAAAGATATTGGCATTTGGATAATTATTAGTTTGATTATATTTATATTATCGTGCATGATAATTGTTAAAATAGAATTAGATGCTGGATATTATGAATGCAAGAATTGTAATTATAGATTTGTTCCTAGATTTTTAGATGTATTTTTTTCAACTCATGTATCAACTACAAGAAAATTAAAATGTCCGAAGTGTGGTAAAAAAACATGGTCAAGAAAGGTAATGAACAAGTGAAAATTGACAAATATCTAATGTAGATGTATAATATGTAAGCATTTAAAGGGGATTATTATGGAAAAAGAATTAACAAAGTATATGAATGAATTAAAAATTAAACTTGGTAAATATCTAAAAGAAGATATATTAGAAGAATATATAAGTGATATTTTCAATATGATTGTTTCATCTAATGATGATATGTCTAAAGTCGCTAGTACTTATTTAATCTCAAAAGTTAAATCAGGTGAACTAACTTTTGAAGCATTTAATGACACTAATGATTTTAAAAATAATTATTTTGGTAATGAAGAAAAAATAATTTTACTTTCAATAATAGATTTAGTTTGTAATACTCAAGAATCTATAAATACTAGAATTGAAAAATATTGTAATACTCTTAATATTTCACTTTTAGATTATGTTACTTTAGTTAGTGAAATAGAAAGAAAAAGTAAAAATATTAAAAATCAATCATTAAGACTCGATAAATAATTATCGGGTTTTAATATACTTTTATATAATTTAATGTTATTATAAACATGAGGTGTAAGAATGGAAAACTTAGAAACGATTTTGTATTTGTCTTGGGAGAAAAAAACTTGTTACAAAGACTCAAGAGATAAGTGGACTTTAGATAAACCATATATTGGTCAATGCGCGGTAACTTCACTTATTGTTAATGACTTATTAGGTGGAGATATCATGAGAGTTAAAGTGGGGGATGAAAGTCATTATTACAATGTAGTTGATGGAAAAATAATTGATTATACAGCGAAACAATATGAAGATACAAGTATTAATTATGCTGATGGTAAACTTGCTTATAGAGAAGTACTGCTAGGTAATCTTGATACTAGAAATAGATATTATATATTAGTTCGAAATGTTAAATATAATATGGAATTATATAGAGAAGGAAAAAATAGTAAAAAAGAAACTAAAATTCATGAATTAAAACTAATTGAAAAAGTTGAGGATTAAAACTCAACTATTTTATTTTCATTTTCATTAATAACTATACTAGATGTTGTAAGTAACATCCCAGCAACACTACATGCGATTTTAAATTCATTAATAACAGTTTCTACTGGATCTAAAATGGTAGTTGAATTAATATCTTCAAAATTATTATTTTTAAAATTATAAATTAATGTATAATCACTATCAATTATTTTATTTAATATTTCTTTTTCATCACCTGTATTAATTATAATTTGCTCTAAAATAGACTTTAAAGATTCTAAAAGTATTTTCATACCATCACTATCAAACTTAGAATTGCTTATTTTATGTAATATAACACCACTACCTGGGATAACTCCATTTAATGCAGTTTTATATGAATTTAAAGCATCTATTGCTCGCATAGTTCTATGTCTTATATCAATATATGTTTTACCACCAATTTCTATTGTTACTTTTCCTTTATTTAACATAAGAAGTCTATCATTGTAATATTCTTTATCTAAATCATTAGTAATTTTTTTAATATCTTTTTTAATCTCATTTATTTTATCTTTAATCTTATTATTATTTTCAAAAGATATAAATATATCATCTTTATCAATTGTTATACTTTTGATTAAACCACTATAACTATAATTTATATCGCAGGTATTAAATATAACTTTTGAATTTGAAACTACAGATAAATCTTCATAAACTATATTATATCTATTACTATATTCATTTAGTTTGATAGGGTAAACATTAATATCATTATCAATATTTAAACTAAGTAACTCATTTGTTACTTCATCACTAAATCCATTAGCGATTATAATTAATTTTTCATTTCTTTTAATAATTTCATTTAATACATTACTTATTGTTTCTAAGTCATATAAATCATTATTGATTAGTAATATTTTACAGTTATCAATAGTTAATTTACTTTTATCTTTTAAAAACAGATTGTTTGATAAAACACCATTAATTTTATATCCTTTTTGATAGATTAATTCATCATATTCTTTAGTTCCTTCAACTACATTAATAGCATTAAAATCTTTTACTTTTTTATAGGCATTAATAAGTAAAGATGATATTTTATCATCATCACATGAAGTATTTAATACATTTAATATATCTTTATTATTTGGTTTTTTACTGTTTTCTAATATAAGTTTGATGATAGGTTCTATAGATTTATCAATTTCTTTTTTTAATACTATTTTATTTTTACCTTTTTCTATTAAATCATATCCTAAGTTAAAAATACTTTTTAAAAGTACTAGAGTAGAAGTAGTACCATCTCCGACTAATTCATCTGCTTTTATAGAAGATGCTTTAGTGAGTTCTAATATAGTATTAACAATTTTATCATCACTTTCTATATTATTTGCGATTGTCACTCCATCATTTGTAATATAAGGAGTATTAAGACTACTGTCAATTATAACGTTATTGCCAAGTGGTCCGAGTGAAGCAATTACTGTGTCACATAATAAATTAACACTTTCTTTCATATATTTTTTAAGCTTATCACCACTAATTACTGTTTTCATTTAAATCCCTCATTTCTATAATGTTTTCCCAATACTTTTTAGGCATAAAATTCATTCTAACTTTTTCATTTTTTCTTTCTTTTATAGCGATAGTCTTATAAAAACTACACCACATATTTTCTATATCTTTTTCATTTTCACTATATTCGATATTTAATAATTTAAGTTCATTATCACTAACTACATAATATTTATTTTTATCATAAAAAACATATATATTCCTTTTTTCATCATGTAGAATAAAGCATTCTTCTTTTAATCTGTTTTTAAAATGTTCAGCAAGTAATACTATGATATTATTAGTAGGATTTATTTTAGAATAAAGTACATTATTATTAAGTTCTTTAAATCTTGTAAATCCTTTGAATTTATGATTTTCTCTTGATACATATTTTTCTAATTTTAAACTCTCATTTACACATTTTAAATTTCTCATGTATATAATCTTATTCCCATATTTAAACGTATTTAATATAAAATAATAAATTATTAATTCTTTATTTTCATCGTTCGATAGATATACATAATAA
>CAVBMP010000167.1:0-4195 GCA_963596555.1 Bacteroides helcogenes | reverse complement strand
GATGATATAGATAAAATAGTATCTATTCTTAAGAGTATATTTGGAATACATGAAATAGTTATATGTATTAGTTCTACTGATACAAGTACTCTTAATATTAAGAAGATATCTCTTGATATTATGAAAAACAAAACCTTTAAAACATTTAAAGTTGAAACTAATAGGAGTGATAAATCTTATCCTATTAAATCAATGGAAATGAATAATATTATAGGTGGTCACATACTTAAAAATATTAACTGTAAGGTTGATGTGCATAATCCAGACTATTTACTTAATATAGAAATTAGATGTGAAGGCGTATATATTTATGAAGATAGAATTAAGGGTTTAGGAGGATATCCTGTAAGTACTCTTGGACGTGGACTATTAATGCTAAGTGGTGGGATAGATTCACCTGTTGCTGGTTATTTGACTATTAAAAGAGGGGTAGAATTATACTACTTATATTTTGAAAGTAGACCTCATACTAGTATTGAAGCAAGAAATAAAGTAATAACACTTGCTCGTAAACTAGAAAAATATAATTCAAATGGTAAACTTTTAGTAGTAAACTTTACTAAAATACAAGAAGCAATATATAAGAATCTTGATCCAGATTACCTAATAACAATTATGAGAAGAATGATGTATAGAATTGCTGAAAAGGTTGCTAAAAAGAATAAGTGTTTAGCTATTGTTAATGGTGAGAGTGTAGGTCAAGTTGCAAGTCAAACTTTATCGAGTATACTTTCTGTTAATGATGTTACAAACTTTCCAATATTAAGACCACTTTGTTCTTTTGATAAATTAGACATTATAGATATATCTAAAAAAATAGATACATATGAAACAAGTATACTTCCTTATGAAGATTGCTGTACTGTTTTTGTACCTAAACATCCTGTTATTAATCCTAATCTAAAACATATTTATCATGAAGAGAGTTTATATGATTTTAGTGAGTTGTTGGATGAGGCTGTTAATAATATTGAAGTGGTTGATTTAAAAGAAGTTAAAAGTGATTTATTATAGTATTAATTAAAAACTTTAGAGCATAATATTTAATGGTGATATTATGCTTTTAAATAATTATTTTAGTAAAAGAAATAAACTGTTATATAAGATGAAATGTATTAATACAAGAAATGAAGAATATACTTCTTTAGAAGATAATGAATATGACAGAATAGAGAAGTTTAAAGATTAATGTGGGAAATATTCCTACATTTTTTAATTATTTAAAAATAATCATTATTTATTCATAAGTTTTACACAAATCAACAGTATATTTTTCTTGAGGAGATGAAAATGAAAAAGAAAATATTGTTATTAACATTAGTAATAATTATTGGCATTTGTTTAATATTTATTATTACTTCAAAAGATAAAAAGGAGGATGATGAAATTACATATAAGGATGTAAAAGTAAGTAAGATGACAATAGAAAATAATATTACTTCTAGTGGTGAAATTACATCTGATGAAGAGACTATAGAACTAAACACAAATAGATATTTTAAAGAATTATATTATGAGATTGGTGATTATGTTAAAAAAGGTGAAAAGATTTTAAAGTATACAAATGGTACTTATTATAAAGCACCATATGATTTAGTATTAACTGATTATAACTTACCTGATTCAAAAGAAAAAATAAGGGATAATAATTATTTAAAAATTAAGGGGACTTCTACATTAAAAATTAAATTAAGTGTTGATGAAACTCAAATAAATAAGGTTTCTGAAGGTAATGATGTAAAAATCACAGTAAATGCTTTTGAAGATAAAGAATATACTGGTAAGATAATTTATATTAATCAATTAGGCGAGTATTCTAATAGTGGAACTAAATATACTGCGATAGTAGAATTTGAAAATGATGGTGATGTTAAAATTGGTATGAGTGCTTCTGCTGAGGTAACAGTTGAAAAAGCAGAAGATGTATTAGCGGTACCTATTGAAGCAATCATTTCAGATAAAAATAAAAAGTATGTTTTAGTTGTTAAAGATAATGATACAGAACAAGTTGAGGTAGAGACTGGAATATCATCTACTGCATATGTAGAAATAAAAAGTGGATTAAGTGAAAATGATACAATAAGATTATTAAATAATACAAGTAGTAGTGAAAATACATTTGATAGAAAAAATATGGATGGAAGAAATTTTGGAGAAATGAAAGATTTTCCATCAGGTGGTATGCCTAATGAAAAGAGATAATAACATAATAAAATTAGAAAATGTATGTAAATCATATGAACTTGGAAATGAAAAGATACAGGCACTAGATAATATTAATTTAACTATTAAGCAGGGTGATTTTATTTCTATAATAGGACCTTCTGGCAGTGGTAAATCAACATTGATGAATATTTTAGGATTATTGGATATAAAGGATAGTGGAAAGTATTATTTAAATGGAAATGATATTAATAAACTAAAAGATGATGAACTTGCTCATTTAAGAAATAAATATATTGGATTTGTATTTCAAAGTTTTAATCTTTTACCAAAACTTACTGCATTAGAAAACGTAATGTTACCACTTATGTATCAAAAATGTGATAAAAAGTTGGCAAAAGAAAAATCAAAGAAAATATTGTCTGATTTAGGCTTGTCTTATAGATATAATCATTTACCTAGTCAATTATCTGGTGGTCAGATGCAGAGAGTATCAATAGCGCGTGCAATTGTAACAAACCCTAAACTTTTACTTGCAGATGAACCAACAGGTGCATTAGATTCAAAAACAAGTAAAGAGATAATTAATGTATTAAAAAAATTAAATGAAAATGGTCAAACTATTGTATTAATAACACATAATTTAGAGGTCGCATCAATTGCTGATAAAGTATATAAAATTAAAGATGGAAAATTATCAAGAGGTGATAAGCATGAAGATAAATAATGTATTTGAGTATGCTGTTAAAAATATAAAAAATAATAAATTAAGAAGTTTTTTAATCATGCTTGGATTAGTAGTTGGAATTTCTTCAGTTATATTACTAGTTGGTATAGGGATGGGCGCTACTGATAATGTAAAAAATGAGGTTTCATCTCTAGGGACAAATGTACTTACAATAAGAATTAATGATAGTGATTATGGATTTAAATATAATGAATTGAATGAATTTTTAGAATTAAATAATATTGAAAATGTAACACCATTAAAAAATATTTCTGTTACAGTAAGTAAAAATTCAGAGACTAGTTCAAATACTTCTGTAGTTGCTACTGACTATAATTATTTAGATATAATGAATTTGAAATTAAATATAGGAAGAAATATATCAATAATAGATATTGAAAATAAGAATAAGATATGTATTATTGGTTCTACTACTAAAGAAACTTATTTTAATATGTCAAATCCAATAAATCAAACTATTAAACTAAATGGAGATGATTATACTATAGTTGGAGTTTTAGATGAGAGTGGAGATACATTCGGAATGAGTACTGATGATATTATTATAATACCTTTTACTACTTTGAATTATTTAAATACAAGTGCTCAAATAAATAATTTATATGTAACAGTGAAAGATGAAAATAAAATAGATGATACTGTTAATCTATTAGAAAATAGTATTAGAAAAAAGTTAAATATATCAACTGATTATTTTACAGTTACGAGTCAATCATCTACACTTGATGCGATGGAAAATATAAATTCTACATTATCGTTATTATTAGGAGGAATCGCTAGTATTTCATTAATAGTGGGTGGAATAGGTGTTATGAATGTAATGTTAGTAAGTGTAAGTGAAAGAACAAAAGAAATTGGAATTAGAAAAAGTATTGGTGCAACTAAAAGAGACATATTGATACAATTTTTATTAGAATCTTTAATACTATGTTTAACTGGAGGCGTTTTTGGAATATTGTTTGGGATAGTTTTTGGTGAATTATCTATTGCTTTAGGATATAATTTTGTAATATCTGGTTTTACTGTTATATTATCACTTTGTGTGTCTATATTTATTGGTTTAGTCTTTGGAATATTTCCTGCTTATAAAGCATCATTACTAAATCCTATAGATGCTCTTAGAATGGAATAACTTGCTCTTTAGTTACTTATTTGATAAAATAAACTTGGTGAAAATATGAAAAAGATATATATTAGTTTATTATTACTTATAGCGTTATTTGCTTTTATATTTTTTGTAATTGATATTAATTTTAGTGGTAACTTAAATAATTATGATAATAC
>CAVBMP010000166.1:0-2969 GCA_963596555.1 Bacteroides helcogenes | reverse complement strand
ATATAACATGTAAAGTTAAAAATATAAATGATTTACATAAATTTATAGATGAAATTAAAACTATAAGTAGTGTATCTTCAGTAGAAAGGATATTTATCTAATGAAAGTAGTAGTACAAAGAAGTAAAAAAAGTAAAGTTACAATAAATAATAAAGTAAATGGAAGTATTGACAAAGGTTATGTTTTATTAGTTGGTTTTACTCATGGTGATACAACTGATATTGTTGATAAAATGATTAATAAAATACTTAATTTAAGAATATTTGAAGATGAGAATGATAAAATGAATCTTAGTATTAAAGATATTAATGGAAGTATACTAAGTATTAGTCAATTTACTTTATATGCTGATACAAAAAAAGGAAATAGACCATCTTTTATAAATGCTATGAAACCAGATGAAGCAAGTAAACTTTATGATTATTTTAATCAAGAATTAAGTAAATATATAGAAGTAAATACTGGTATATTTGGATCTGATATGAAAGTAGAAATATATAATGATGGACCTGTCACAATAATACTTGATAGTGATGAATTATATAGTAAGTGAGAAATTAATTTATGGAAAAAGTAAAATTTATAAGTGAAGACTTGGTAGGAAATGGTATTAGTATTGAAACTATAAAAAAAGCCAATGAAATGATTGTGATTCCAACATTTATAGATGAAACTTGGTTAAAAAAAGCACTTGATAATGAAATATTTTATATATGGGGTTTTTCTTATTCTGATTTATCTAATTGTACATTTGATAAAAATATTGATGCAAGTATTTTAAGAAGAATTGTTATTTCAACAAAGACTAAATTACCAAAAGTTCATCCATTTAATATAAATTCAAATGATTATGTTGATAAAAATATTAAAATGCTTAATGAATCAGGAATAAATGGAGAAGGAGTAAATATTGCTATTATAGATCAAAATTTTAATGAAGAACATAATGAAATTATAGATTCAATTAGAGAACATATAAATATAGATGGGAATACTTTAAATAGTTTTCATGGTTTAGTTGTGTCTTCTAATTTAATTGGAAAAAACCTTGGAGTGTCACCAAAGTCAAATGTTATTTTTTATGGTTGTAGTGCATCAAATGAAATAGGACAATCAACAATAAAAGCACTTGACGATATATATGAAAAAAATTTAAATGGTGCTAATATAAGGTTGGTAAGCATTTCAGGATATTTACATACATTGAGTCCAAAATTTGAAACAATAAAACAAAAATTAGCTAGTCAAAACTGCTATATAATAGATTCACCAACATTTGGTGAAAATTATACTGTTATAAATGAAAGGCAAATAAACGGCGTTAGTAATTATCAGTATAGTTGGGAATTGAATGTTTGTGGTTGGGAACTAGATGATAGTGAAAAAAATAAACTAGCAATTCCATATCCTGGCATAAGTCCTCTTATGTACTCTAAATCAGATTACCAATTAGGTGGAGAATGTTCATATAGTTGGGTTATTCCTAGATTAACAGGTATAATTGCGTTGTGTATGCAGTTAAAATCGGATATAACATTAGATGAATTTAATAGAATTGCATACGAAACAAAATATATAACTGAAGATGGTAAAAGTATAATTAATCCATTAAGAATAATTGAGCAATTATCAAAAGAACTTGAAGGAAATATAAATCTATCATAATAAATTTGTTTGAAAATAGTGGTACTTATGTGCCACTTTTATTTTAAATAAATATATGATTATGATATAATATAAGAAATAAAGAGGTTATTTATGGAAACATTTACTTTAATGAATAAAAATAAAAAAATATTTGATTTTGAATATGATACTGATTATCATATGCTGAGTAATGTATATAGAAATTATAAAGATAATGAAAAATATGCACCATTAGGTATGATAAAAAATGATGAAGTTGATAAAAATGCATTTAATAAATGGTGGAAAAATAGACAAATTCCAGCATCAAGAAACAATCTAAAAGAAGTATTAAAAAATCTTAATATATATGATTCAGATAATTTTGATTTATTAGAATCAAAGGCATATTGTTTGTCATTATCAGATCAATATTGGGTAAAAAGAATAAATGATAATATTACTTGGGATGAAATTAACTTTTTTGATAATTCATTTTCAGAAGATATTGGAAAAATTTTATTTAACGGTGGTAAAACAACAGATGAATTAAGTTTAAATACACCTGATATGACAAGCAATGGAAATTATGAAAAAAGATGGAAAATTATAAATGGCAAAAGATTTCTTATAAAGGCGGGTAATAAAATATTAAATCAAGAACCATTTAATGAAGTTATCGCAACAAAACTATATCAAAGAATATTAAATGAAGATGAGTATGTAAAATATGAATTAGCAACTGAAAATAATAGAACTGTGTCTATATGTGAGAATTTTATAACAAAAGACACTGAATTAATCCCAGCATGGAAAATAATGGAATGCTTTGATATAAAATGTAAAAATAAGTATGAGCACTATATTAAATCTTTAGAGAAACTTAATATAAAGAATGCAAGACTATTAATTGATAAAATGATTACTTGTGATTATATTTTGGCAAATAAAGATAGACATTGTAATAATTTTGGTGTAATAAGGAATGTTAATACTTTAAAATTTGAAAGAATATGTCCAATATATGATAATGGATGTAGTCTTTGGTATGATGAGAATGATATTTATGTAGGTGAATTTTTCTTAACTAAACCTTTTTTAGAACATGAGGTAATGCAGTTGGATTTAGTAAAAGATTTTGATTGGTTAGATATATCTTTATTAGATGGTTTTGATAAAGAAGTTAAAGATATTTTATCTAAAAATAATCTTATATCTAAAACTAGAATAGATAAAATTATAAATGAAATAAATAAAAGAATTGAATATATAAAAGACTTAAAAAATGCTAAATAATCAATATTTTATTTGAATAAATATATTTTGTGATATATAATATACAT